>JANOED010000178.1:0-6222 GCA_031413035.1 Leifsonia sp.
GCTTTGCGCGAGGTACGCCTTGCCGTCGAAGTACTCGACCTCGAACAGCTCGGCTTTCGACTCGCTCGCGCTCGCCATCAGCTTGGGGGTGTGCAGCTCGATGAAGTCGTGCTCGACCCAGTAGGTGCGCCACGCGTGCTCAAGCGTGGTCTGGATGCGGAAGATCAGGTTGTTCTTCGGCTGACGCAGGTCGAGGAAGCGCCAGTCCATCCGCTTGTCGACACCCGAATCCTCGGCGATGGGGGTCTCGGGGATCGCGGCGCCCGCAATGTCAATCGCGTCGAGTTTGATCTCGACGCCGCCCAGCTTGACTCGCTCGTCGTGCTTCAGCTCGCCGGTCGCGGTGAGGAAGGTGCCCTGGGCGAGACCGGAGATCACATCGCTGAGTTCGTCGGCTACCGTGTTGCCCTCAGCATCGGATGCTCGAGGGTTAACCAGCTGCACCGCGCCCGACTCGTCGCGCAGAACGACGAACTGCACCTTCTTTTGGTCGCGAACCGTGTCGACCCAGCCCGAGACAGACACGGGCCCGTCGGTCGCGGCCAGGAGGTTCTTGATGAGGGTGCGTTCGGTGCTTTCGGTCACCCCCAGAGTTTAGTTGCGCGCGGCGTAGACATCTCTGCGGTGGCCCAGAGTCACGACGACAACAAGCAGCACGTCGTCGTGCACGGTGTAGACGATGCGGTAGTTGCCCACCCGCACTCGAAGACCATCGCGACCTTGCAGTGCTCTCGCCCCCGGAGGTCGAGGGTCCTCGCCCAGCAGCACTATCGCCCCTTGGATCCGCGGGCGATCCTGTCGATTGATACGCCTCAGTGCCCTCGCTGCCGCGGGACGCAACTCGATTCGGTAAGTGCTCACACCCAGCCGAGATCGGCCTTGACCTGGCCCCAGGGGATGTTGGCGCCTTCCTCGGCCATTGCTTCATCGAAAGCGGCGACGTCTTCGGCTTCTTCCAGTGCGTCCATCATCCGCTCATATTGCTCGGGACTGACGACAACTGCTTGGAGTTTTCCACGCCGCTCAAGAAAGACGGCTTCGCCTCGGGCCTGCTCGATGACCTCGGGGAGACGCCCGCGAGCATCCGTGACGCTGATCTTCGACATCCTTCAACTGTACAGTTAAAGATCATAAATGTACATTGGCTCGTCGTTGCGCTCGGTCGCACCTAGCTACAGGCTTGACACGTGCCTGACTACGGACATCCGCTTGAATTCGCGACCTTCATAACGCCGGTCAACTCTCCTCCTCGGCAGGCTGTCGAGCTCGCGCAGCTGAGCGAAGAGCTCGGCTTCGATCTCGTCACCTTCCAAGACCACCCTTATCAGCCCACGTTTCACGACACCTGGACCTTGATGAGTTGGGTGGCGGCGAACACCGAACGGGTGCGCATCGCGGCAAACGTGCACAATCTCCCGATGCGGCAGCCGGCCGTGCTGGCTCGGTCTATCGCGAGCCTCGACCTGCTGTCGGGTGGGCGGGTCGAGTTGGGGCTCGGTACAGGTGGCTTCTGGGATGCTATCGAGGCGATGGGTGGTCGACGCCTGACCCCGGGCGAGTCCGTGAGTGCGCTCGACGAGGCGATCGACGTGATCCGTGGCATCTGGGATCCCGCCGACCGCACCCCGCTGCGCGTCGAAGGGGACTACTACCGAGTATCGGGCGCGAAGCGCGGCCCGGCTCCGGCGCATCCTGTGCAGATCTGGCTGGGTGCGTACAAGCCGCGGATGCTCCGGCTCGTCGGCACAAAAGCCGACGGCTGGTTGCCCTCACTCCCCTTCTTAAAGCCAGGCGACTTGGCTGCCGGCAACGCGGCAATCGACGCGGCAGCCATCGGGGCGGGTAGGGAACCTCGTGACATCCGTCGCCTCCTCAATGTCGGCAGCGTCACCGCCGAACAGATGATTACCCTCGCGCTCGAAGAGGGCATCGGCACGTTCATCCTCGCGGGAGACGACCCCGACGCCCTGCGGCGGGGGGCAGACGCCGCCCACGAGGTGCGGCAGGCGGTCGCAGCTCAGCGGTCGTAGGTCGAGACCCGGGCAAACGTAGAATTGACCCTGTGCCCGCCGACCTCATCCATCTCGTTCGCCACGGTGAAGTTCACAACCCCGAGGGCGTGCTCTATGGTCGCATCCCCGGCTACCACCTGAGCGAGCTGGGCGAGAAGATGGCGGATGCCGCGGCCGCAAGCCTCGAAGACCACCCGGTCACCGCGCTCTACGCGAGCCCACTCCAGCGCGCACAGGAGTCTGCTCAGCCCTGGGCAACCCGCTTCGCGCTCGAGGTGCAGACCGACGACCGCCTCATCGAGCCGCACAACTGGTTCGAGGGCAAGAAGATGCGCGAGGCGCTCAAGCGCCCCTCCGGCTGGTATCAGGTGCGCAACCCGTGGAAGCCCAGCTGGGGCGAGCCGTTCACCAGTGTGCGTGACCGCATGCTCGCGGTCATCGCCGATGCTTGGGAGCAGACCGAGTCGGGCGAAGCCGTGCTCGTAAGCCATCAGATGCCGATCGTCATGGTCGCGCGCGCGGTCAAGGACATGCGCCTTGCGCACGACCCGCGCCACCGTCGGTGCTCGTTGTCGAGCATAACGACCCTGAAGCGTCAGGGCGACGTGTTCGTTGAGGTTGACTATCAGGAACCTGCGGGAGAATTGCTGAAGAAAGCAATCGACCTCGGAGCAGTGTGAACAGCAGTGTGACCTTCCGCCAGTTCGCGGCAGCCGGTGTTCTTGTGCTCCTTCTCGCGGGGTGCACCGCCGAGCCACTCGCCGAGCAGTATGCCGAGGGCTCCGGCCAGGGCTACATCTCGGGCGACGGAGCGATCGTGGAGATCGCCCCGGGGGATCGGGACGCCCCGATCGAGTTTTCCGGAACCGACGAGAACGGTGACACGATCTCGAGCGACGACTTCCTCGGCAGCGTGTATGTCGTCAACTTCTGGTACGCGTCGTGCCCGCCGTGCCGGGCAGAGGCATCCGATCTGAAGGCGCTCAGCGAGGAATTCACCGAGGTGCCGTTCATCGGGGTCAACACCTACGATTCGGCCCAGACCGCGCTCGCGTTCGCCGCCGAGTTCGGCATCGAGTACCCGTCGATCATCGACTCGTCCACAGCCGCGGTGCAGCTCGCGTTTGCCGGGTCCGTGCCCCCGAACGCAGTGCCGACCACCCTCGTGGTCGACCGGGAGGGTCGGGTCGCGGGGCGCATCAGCGGGCTCATTCGCGAGGCGAGCATCCTCGCGACGATGATCGAGACCGTCGTGGCTGAGGGCCAGTAATGTGGGCGCAGTAGTGACCGATCCGATCGGCGAGATCGTCTTCGGCGGCAGCCTCGCTCTGGCGCTGCCCATCGCCTTGCTCGCCGGCCTCGTCTCGTTCGCGTCGCCCTGCGTGCTGCCTCTCGTGCCGAGCTACCTCGCCTACGTTGGTGGGTTCGCGGGCGAGGGCGAGAAGGTCGACCGTCGGCGACTTCTGCTCGGCGTTGCGCTGTTCATCCTCGGTTTCAGCATTGTGTTCGTCACGCTCGGCGTTCTGTTCGGCACGGTGGGGCTGCTGTTGCGGCCCTCACTCGACCTGATCCTGCGCATCGCTGGTGTGATCGTCATCGTGATGGGCCTCGTGTTTATCGGGCAGGTGACCTTTCTCCAGCGCACGATTCGCCCGCAGTGGAAAGTTGCAACCGGTCTCGCCGGCGCCCCGCTGCTCGGCATCGTCTTTGCCCTCGGCTGGGCTCCCTGCATCGGCCCGACCCTGACCGCGGTCTATGCGATCGCCCTCGACGGGAGTGATCCGTGGCGTGGGGCGCTGCTGGCCATCGCCTACTGCGTGGGCCTCGGCATCCCGTTCCTCCTTGTGGCGCTCGGGTTCGGCTGGGTCACGGGGTCCGTCGCCTGGCTGAAACGGAACATCCGGGTCATCAACATCATCGGCGGGGCGCTGCTCATCACAATCGGCCTCCTCATGGTCACCGGCGTGTGGCGCGAGTTCATCTCCAGCTTCGGGACGGTGATCAGTGGATTCGTCCCCGCTCTCTAAAGGCGTGTCATCTAACGGGTCCCAGAGCGACCCCGCCCGCCCGGCTGACCACTTCGACCAAGAACCAGCCGAAAAGATCACTCAGCCGCGGCTCGACTTCGTCGGCTACCTGCGCTTCTTTTGGCGGCAGCTCACGAGTATGCGCACCGCGTTGCTGTTGCTCCTGCTCTTGGCGATCGCGGCGATCCCCGGGTCGCTCGTGCCGCAGGTCAGCTCAGACCCGAATGGCGTCATCCAGTTCAAGCGCGACAACCCCACGCTCGCGCCCGTGCTCGACAGCCTGCAGGTCTTCACCACGTACACCTCGGTGTGGTTCAGCGCGATCTATCTTCTGCTGTTCGTGTCACTGATCGGCTGCGTCATCCCGCGCACGAAGCACCACTTCGAAGCCCTTCGCGCTAGACCGCCAAAGACCCCGGCGCGACTGTCACGTCTCGAGGGCTTCACTACCCGCGAGACGATGGCGGATGCCGCGACCGCAGTCTCGACCGCACAGGCGATGCTGCGCAAGCAGGGGTACCGCACCGAGCTCTACTCGTCCGCTGGCGAGGGCAGCGCGCCCGACTCGGTGAGCGCCGAGCGCGGATACCTCCGCGAGACCGGCAACCTCGTCTTCCACACCGCGTTGATCGGGGTGCTCGTCAGCGTCGGCATCGGCGGCGGGTTCGGCTTCGCGGGGCAACGGGTGATCGTGGAGGGGCAGGCCTTCGTCAATACGCTCGCAAGCTACGACTCGTTCAACCCGGGGCGGTTCTTCACAGAGTCGGCGCTTGAGCCATTCACGATCGTGCTCGACAGTTTCGAGGTCAGCTACGAGGAGCAGAACCTCAGCGCACTCGGCCAGCCGATCGACTTCACTGCGACCGTCTTCACGACGCTGCGCGGCGAGTCCCCGACTTCGGCGACGATTAAGGTCAACGAGCCGCTGACGATCGCCGGCGCGCAGGCGTACTTGCTGGGCAACGGCTACGCGCCCCGAGTGATCGTTCGGGATGCCGCCGGCGACGTCGTCTTCGAGCAGGCGGTCGCGTGCCTCCCGCAAGACGCGAACCTGTTCAGTGTGTGCATCATCAAGGTTCCCGACGGTCTCGACAGCCAGGTGGGCATGATCGGCCTGCTGTATCCGTCGGCGGTCACGCTCGAGAGTGGGGCGCTGGCATCCAATTATCCCGACCTGTTGAACCCGCTCTTGAGCCTCGAGGTCTATGAGGGCGACCTCGGACTCGACGCCGGGGTGGCGACAAACGCGTATGCACTGAACACCGACGAGCTAACCCAAATCGCGGGGCGGGCCTCTGACTCGCCAACGATCGTGTTGGCACCCGGCGAGACCGCTGAGCTGCCGAACGGGCTGGGCACGATCGAGCTGGAGTCGATTCCGCGTTTCATCTCACTCGACATTCATCGCGACCCGTCGCAGGGTTGGGTTCTGCTGTTCTCGGTGCTCGTCGTGGCGGGGCTCGTCACCAGCCTGTTCATTCCCCGCCGCCGGGTGTGGGTCAAGGTGGTCGCAGGAGAGCGGGGCGTGACACTTGAGTACGCCGCCCTCGCCCGTGGCGACGACCCGACCCTTGAGGCAGCGGTTGCGGCGATTGCCGACGGGCATTCTCAGATTCTGAAGTCGTAGGGTAGAAACGTGACCGAGACCTTCGTTGCTTACTCCTTACTCGCCGTCTACTCGGCCATGGCGGTGTACACGCTGGCGTTCATCCTGTTCACAATCGACCTTGCGCGCCGATCGGCCGTCGCGTCGGTTGCCCCCCGTGCTCCGCGTTACCTGCGTGCCGCCGTCGCCCTCACGGTCATCGCGTGGGTTCTGCATGTCACGGCCGCAGTCATGCGCGGCCTCGCCGCCGGTCGGGTGCCGTGGGCCAACATGTTCGAGTTCACACTCACCGCGACCGCGATAATCGTCGGCGTGTTTCTGGCCTCACTGTTCTGGCAGGATCTGCGCTATCTCGGCGCCTTGATCACCGGGTTCACGCTCATCGCGCTCGGAGTCGCGACGGTCAGCTTCTACGTTGACGTAGTACCGCTGCCCCCGGCACTCCAGTCGGTTTGGCTGGTGATCCACGTGTTCGTGGCGACCCTCGGCACCGGCTTCTTCGCGCTCGGGGCTGGGGTCTCAATTGCCCAGCTGCTGCAGGCGCGGCGAGAGGCAGGTCGTGGCAAGTCGCTCGGCT
>JANOED010000179.1:0-4004 GCA_031413035.1 Leifsonia sp.
CGCACCGACCCGAACCCCGCCCGCGTCTCGCGCGGCATCTCTCTGATGATCTCGGATGCCTCGGCCGACAGGTTCACGAAGAACCACGACGCGGCTGTCGTCGGCCATTCCCAGAGCGGGCTGGTGAACGTGTGGGCGAGCGCGGGCATGGGGAGAGGGTAGCGCGGGCTGGTGGCACGGGCGGCGGAGCGGGCGGGGTTGGCGCTTTAGAAGAGCACCCGTCCGAGGAAGGTCGTCAAGAACCAGAGCATCAACGGGACGCCGAGAGTCGTAACAAAACCACGGAAGGTGGCTGCCGTCCAAGGCCAAGTAGACACTCTACGCAGGCGTTCGTGATCGAGCGCAAGGCCGGTTATCGCGTCTTTCAGATTGGGAGCGGATGCGACATCCCCCCGTTCGATCGCAGTGCGAAGCTCAGTCGCCGCAACCTCAAACACTCGACTCGTTTCGTCAAACTCGCGGGTGCGTTCCCGCACGAGCCGGGACCGCACCCCAGACAACGGTAGAACGAAGAGGGCGACCGCGAGCCCCACCGCTATGGCGTAAATGGTGGTCTCCACGACGGTGAGCTGCCCTCGTAGAGCCGACAGAATCGCGACGATCGAGTACGGCACGACAATTGCAATTGCCAGTACCAAGGTGAGATTGGCGAATGCGCTGTGTGGGGTGGTGTTCCACAGTTCGATGGCCGTGGCATCCCGGTGAATGTGCACGATGATGAGTACCTGCGCGACTGTGTGGAAAACGAACGCCGCGAAGCTCATGTTAAGAACCAGCTGCAGTATCGCTGTTACGACGTTTGTCGCGATCGAGTATTCGGGACGGATGCCCCACAATCCGTCGGCTGTCAACTGGCCAACCACAAGCACGATCGCCCCGAGAGCCGCCGCGATGATTGCCGACCAAAACGGCATCGTCGTGAGTCGCCTTTGGAAAGTTCCGAATTCGGGCTCAAGCACACCGAGTGCCGGGCGGAAATCGTCCAGGGCTCGGGCGGCGGACCTGTTCGCATAGTGCATCCCCGCAAGGGGAAGAACCGTGAGCGCGATGTAACCGACCGTCACGGGGTTAATCTCGATGCCCTCCAGGAGGCGCTGCCCGACGAACACGCCTATCGCAACAAGAGTGACGATGGCGTACGTCAGCCACGGTGCACCCGGCAACCGGTCGACCAGTGAGAGCACTGCATCGGGCCAACTACGGGCGGGTCGGCGCGGAGCCAGCGTGGCGGGCATGGGGTCAGTGTACTCAGTGGGCTCGTCGAGTCGACCACAAGGCTCGAGGTGTGCCTACCTGAGCGTGCGGCGTGCGCCGCCAGTGCACCGTCACCAGCAGCGCCGCAACCGCACCCAGCACGTGCCACACCGCGTGCCCCTGCAGCCACGAGTCGGGGTCGCACAGCGCGGACTGGTCGAGCACCCAGATCACGTACGCGACCACAAAGGTGGCAAGGGCGGCGAGTATCCAGCGGCGTGACTGCGGTCCGCGGCCCGCGATGTACGGTGTCAACTCGAGCACGACGCCGGGCAGCAGCACCAGCGCGAAGAGGATGCGGCGGGCATCCGGATAGAAAAATTGCGCGACGCCGAGCACCATCGCCAGCACGACATACAGCACCACCGCTGAGCGACCGCCGAGCCGCCCGGCCCGCCACAGCGCACCCAGCACGAGGAGCAGACCGAGCAGGTACATGCTGAAGACGTCTAGCCATTGGCCGAGAAAGGTCAGCGTCGCGTGATACACGAAGCTCGAGGCGCCGATCGCGACCATTGCGATGCCGGCGAGCGGGATGATCCGGCGCTCCCGCGTGCCGTCCGCGCCCCTGGTCAGCAGCACCCACACCCCGAGCAGCACAAACGCGAGCGAACTCCAGCTGGCTTCGATCTGATTCGGGATGCCACCGCTCACCGCCTCGCAGAAGCACCCCGTTTCGACGCACGTCGCGGGGTCACTCGCTGGCAGGATCATGGCGCCGAAGTACACCGCAACCCCGATCACTGCCGTGGCCGCTATCGCGATGCCTGCTCGGCTGAGGAAACCCGGTGGCGACATGCTGAGCAGCATAGCTAGGCCGGACCAAGGTCGACTGTAGGGCGATGCAAAGGACCTCAACACCCAGGCCCGATTTCGCTAGTGGCGGGCAGCCCGAACCGCCGGAGCGAAGTGCTCCACCGTCGGCACCTCGGCGTAGAAGTGGTGCAGCAGCGCCCGCCACTTCTGGTACTCGGGCGAACCACGGAAGCCAATCTCGTGATCCTCGACTGTGTCCAAGCGCACGAGCAACAGGTACGTCGACGGGCTCTATACGCCGCGCGAGAGGGTCAACTCGCGGAAGCCGGGCATCCCGGCAATGATCAAGCGTCCCGTGTCGAAGGCAGCCTCGAACTCGGCCTCGCGTCCGGGCGTGACCGGCAACAGCGCCTGTTCGAGCACGCCGCCATCTGCCGCTGAGCCCGAGGCGGCAACCATCAGCCCTGCGCCCGCTCCAGCACCAGCTCACGAACCCGCGCGGCATCCGCCTTGCCCGCCATCGCCTTCATGACCGCACCGATCACGGCACCGGCCGCCTGCACCTTGCCCTCGCGGATCTTCTCGAGCACGTCGGGCTGAGCGGCCAGTGCTTCGTCAATCGCGGCGATGAGCGCCGTGTCATCCGACACCACTTCAAGGCCACGCGACTGCACGACCTCAGCGGGGGTTCCCTCACCCGCAATCACGCCCTCGAGTACCTGGCGGGCGAGGCGGTCGGTGAGGCTACCCATGTCGATCAATAGCGCGAGCTCGGCCACATGCTTCGGCGACACTAGGGTCGACGAGTCGACGGATGCCTCATTCGCCAGCCGCGCGATCTCGCCCGTCCACCACTTCCTAGCCGCCGCAGGGCTCGCGCCCGCCGCCACCGTCTCCTCCACCTCGACGAGCAGGCCGGAGTTCACCACATCCTGAAACTCGAGGTCGGTGAAGCCCCACGCCGCCTGCAGTCGCTTGCGGCGCAGGGCCGGCGCCTCGGGCAGAGCCGCACGCAGTTCGGCGATCAACTCGGCCGACGGCTCGACCGGCAGGAGGTCGGGCTCGGGAAAGTAGCGGTAGTCGTCAGCGTCACTTTTCGGGCGACCAGCGGATGTCACGCCCGTGTCTTCGTGCCAGTGACGAGTCTCCTGAATGATCGTGCCGCCCGCCTCAAGAATCGCGGCCTGCCGCTGGATCTCGTAGCGAATCGCCCGCTCGACCGACCGCAAGCTGTTGACGTTCTTCGTCTCGGTGCGCGTGCCGAGGGGCTTGGGTGCGCCCGCTTCGAGAGCCTCAGCGACCGCCGAACGACGGCGCAGCGAGATATTCGCGTCGCAGCGCAGGTTGCCGCGTTCCATCTTCGCCTCGCTGATTCCGAGTGCGACGACGATGTCGCGGATCGCCGACACATACGCCTTACCGACCTCCGGGGCATCCGCCTCGGCGCCCTCGATCATCTTGGTGACGATCTCCACCAGCGGCACACCCGCACGGTTGTAGTCGACGAGGGAGTATTCAGCACCCTGGATGCGACCGGTCGCGCCACCGACGTGCGTCAGCTTGCCGGCATCCTCTTCCATGTGGGCGCGCTCGATCGGCACCTGGATGACCCGGCCGTTGGGCAGCTCAATCTCGACACTGCCGTCGTGGGCGATCGGCTCGTCGTACTGGCTGATCTGGTAGTTCTTGGCGAGGTCGGGGTAGAAGTAGTTCTTGCGGCTGAAGCGGCTCGTCGGCGCGATCTCGCAGCCGAGGGCGAGGCCGAGGCTGATGCTGTAGCGCACGGCCTGCTCGTTCACGACCGGGAGGCTACCCGGCAGACCCAGATCGACGGGCGTGATGTAGGTGTTCGGCTCGGCGTGCACGTTGCCGAGCGCGGCGGGGTTGGGGGCATCCGAGAACATCTTGGTCTGCGTGTTGAGCTCGACGTGCACCTCAAACCCGAGCACCGGCTCGAAGAGTTCGAGGGCCTTGTCGTAGTCCATGAGTGCGGG
>JANOED010000180.1:0-27300 GCA_031413035.1 Leifsonia sp.
GATCTTCGGCGGCCTCCTCGCGGCCGCTGACGCTGCGCTGACTGTGCTTAGCCGGAACGACCTCGTCGACTTGTCGATGACGAGTCGATCGAGAAAGTCACTACTTGCGATCTCACGGGATCCGGGCGCGCACATCAACGCCCTCAACTTTATGCGCGTTGTGTCGGAGACGACCGCCGCTGTTCTTGTCACGCTGGCCTTCGCGAGCGTCTTCACCGACTGGTGGTGGACCCTTCTTGCCAGCGCCCTCATCATGACGGCGACGTCGTTCGTGATCGTCGGGTCGAGCCCGCGCAGCGTGGGTCGAGCCAACGCGATACCGGTGATGCGAGTTGCGGCTCCTATCGTTCGGATGACTCGTGTGGTGCTTGGCCCGATCGCCGATGCGCTAGTAGCGGTCGGCAACAAGGTGACCCCGGGCCGTCCGCGCACGGCGACGTTCTCTAGCGAACAGCAGCTGCTGAGCATGGTCGACGAGGCGACGGAACTTGACGTGCTTGAGGAGGACGACCGAGAGCTCATCCACTCGATCTTCGAATTCAATGACACGGTGGTACGCGAGGTGATGATCCCGCGCACCGACATGGTGACCATCGACAGCGATGCGAGCATGTCTGCCGCGATGAGCCTGTTCCTGAAGAGCGGCGTCTCGCGGATGCCCGTGATCGGCGACGACGTCGACCAGGTGCTGGGGGTTCTGTACCTCAAGGATGTCGCGCGGTTGGTTCATGAACAGACTCTCGATGCAGCCACCCTCACCACCGTGGAATTGATTCGCCCGGCTCTGTTCGTCCCCGAGTCTCAGAAGGCGGACAGCCTACTGCGGCAGTTGCAGCTCGAGTCAAACCACCTAGCGATGGTCGTCGACGAATACGGCGGCATCGCCGGACTCGTGACTCTGGAAGACCTCATCGAAGAACTGGTTGGCGACATCTCCG
Source organism: Leifsonia sp. (assembly GCA_031413035.1). Classification (GTDB taxonomy): domain Bacteria; phylum Actinomycetota; class Actinomycetes; order Actinomycetales; family Microbacteriaceae; genus Rhodoglobus. The sequence continues at coordinate 939 of JANOED010000180.1, forward strand.
ACGAGTACGACCGTGAGGTTGCCGAGGTCGAGGACCTGGGCAACGGGCAATTCCGGGTCAGCGCCAGATTGCCCATCGATGAACTGGGGGACCTCTTCGGCCTCGAGCTCGAAGACGATGAAGTCGACTCGGTCGGCGGCCTGCTGACAAAGGCGCTCGGGCGACTTCCCGTCGTGGGTTCGATCGCCCAGTATTCTGGACTCACCCTGAAGGCCGAGCGCACCGAGGGTCGGCGCAAGCGGGTCAGCACGATTCTGGTGGAGCGCGATCAAGCCCTCATCGACGCGCAAACAGCCTTTATGGGGGAAACAGAGTGACAGAGTTCCGAGCAGGCTTCGTGTCGTTCGTTGGGCGCCCCAACGTCGGCAAGTCCACGCTCACGAATGCGCTGGTTGGCGAGAAGGTCGCGATCACCTCGTCGAAGCCTCAAACGACTCGCCGAGCCATCCGGGGCATTGTTCACGCGCCTGATGGCCAGCTCATCATCGTGGATACCCCAGGGATGCACCGACCGCGCACCCTGCTCGGCGAACGACTCAACAGCATCGTTCAGACGACGCTCGGCGATGTTGATGTCATAGGGCTCTGCTTCCCGGCGAACGAGAAGATCGGTCCAGGAGATCGGTACATCAATGAGCAACTGGACTCGTTCCCCCGCGCCAAGAAGGTTGCAATCGTGACGAAAATCGACGCGTCGTCACGCCCCGGTGTAGCAGAGCAACTGCAGGCGGTTAGTGAGTTGCGGGACTGGGATGCGATCATCCCGATCTCGAGCTTCGACAAGGTTCAGCTCGACATTCTCGCGACAGAGCTGATCAAGCTCATGCCCGTCTCGGAAGCCCTATATCCGGACGACGCAGTAACCGACGAGACCACAGAGGAGCGCATCAGCGAGCTCATCCGGGAGGCCGCCCTTGAGGGAGTTTCGGACGAGCTGCCGCACTCGATCGCGGTAACGATCGACGACATGATCGAGAGCACTACGAAGGACCTTCTCGAGATCTACGCCAACCTCTTCGTCGAGCGCGACAGCCAAAAGGGCATCATCATCGGCAAAGGGGGTGAGCGCCTGCAGGATGTCGGGGCGCGCGCAAGAGTCGAAATCGAGAAACTCGTCGGTCGTCAGGTCTTCCTGTCGCTTCGCGTCAAGGTCGCCAAGGAGTGGCAGCGCGACGCAAAGCAGTTGGGGCGGCTGGGGTTCTAGAGGGGTGAAACCTCATCGCTTGAGTGCTAATCTGAAGCCGTGTTCGGTCGACTTCTTCTTCTTAGCCGCCGCGACGGGTCCTAACCTCTCAGGCCCCACCCGTCGCGGAGACTGGTGTTGGCACCCGCACCGTTGGTCTGACCTCTCCTACCCAAGCGAAAGACCAGAACAATGAAGAACACACAATCGGCTTCTGCAATGCCGATCCATAAGTACACGCCCTATCACGAGCAGTTGAGCATCGATCTGCCCGACCGCACGTGGCCATCGAAGCGAATCACTCATGCCCCGCGGTGGTGTGCCGTCGACCTCCGCGATGGCAATCAGGCGCTGATCGACCCGATGAGTCCGGAGCGCAAGCGCGTCATGTTCGACTTGCTTGTCCGCATGGGCTACAAGGAGATCGAGGTCGGATTTCCGAGCGCAAGCCAGACCGATTTCGACTTCGTTCGAACCCTCATTGACGAGAACCTGATTCCAGACGACGTCACCATCCAGGTGTTGACCCAGGCGCGTGAGGAGCTCATCAATCGCACCTATGAGTCCCTGATCGGCGCGAAGCGAGCGATCGTGCACCTCTATAACTCGACGAGCGTGCTGCAGCGCGATGTGGTCTTCCGCACCGACAAGCAGGGCGTCATCGATATCGCGCTGAACGGAGCGCGACTGTGCAAGGCGGCCGAATCGATCGCGCCAGACGTCGACATCTACTACGAATACTCGCCCGAGAGCTACACCGGCACCGAACTTGAGTTCGCGGTCGACGTCTGCAACCAGGTACTTGAGGTCTTCCAGCCGACTCCCGAACGCAAGGTAATCATCAATCTGCCGGCAACCGTTGAGATGGCCACGCCCAATGTATACGCCGATTCGATCGAATGGATGTCGCGGCGCCTGAACCACCGCGAGAACGTTCTCCTCTCCCTGCATCCGCACAACGACCGAGGTACCGCGATAGCCGCCGCCGAGCTGGGCTACATGGCCGGAGCCGACCGCATCGAGGGCTGCCTCTTCGGCAACGGCGAGCGCACCGGCAACGTCGACTTGGTCGCACTCGGAATCAACCTCTTCACGCAGGGCATCGATCCCCAGATCGACTTCAGCGACCTCGACGAGGTTCGCCGTACCGCAGAATACGCCAACCAGTTGAAGGTACACGAGCGCAGTCCGTGGGCCGGAGATCTCGTCTACACCGCGTTCAGCGGGTCGCATCAGGATGCAATCAAGAAGGGCTTCGAGGCCATGGAGGCCGAGGCGTTGGCAAAGGGCGTGTCGGTCAACGAGCTTCTGTGGGCGGTGCCGTACCTGCCGGTTGACCCCAAGGACCTTGGTCGCGGCTACGAGGCAGTCGTTCGAGTTAACTCGCAGAGCGGCAAGGGCGGGGTGGCCTACCTGTTGAAGGCAGACCACGCGCTCGACCTCCCGCGCAAGTTGCAGATCGAGTTCAGCGCCGTCGTGCAGGCCAAGACCGACGCCGAGGGCGGCGAGGTGACGAGCGACGAGATCTGGGCGATCTTCCAGGACGAGTACCTGCCGGCACCAGCCTCACGGCCCGAGGACAAGTGGGGCCGCTTCGAGTTGCTCGCGACGCGCACGGCGAGTGACCTGGCGGGGGAGACCACGCTTGAGGTGCGGCTGAGAGTTGGGGACGAGGTGGACGCGGCGAGCGGTACCGGCAATGGTCCCATTGCTGCATTCCTCGGCATCCTGGCTGGCGAAGGAATCGACGTGAAGCTCTACGACTACGTTGAGCACGCGCTGAGCGCAAGCGGGGATGCCTTGGCCGCTGCCTATGTTGAGCTCAACGTCAACGGCAAGCGCCTGTGGGGGGTCGGTATCGACGCCGACATCTCGACGGCTTCGCTGAAGGCTGTCGTGTCTGCGGTGAATCGCGCGGTGCGAACCGAGGCGGGCGACCGCGAGCTCGTAGGCGTTTAGTTCCGTTCAGCCCTTGGCCTGATCAGCGGCACCTTCGTGATCGCTCGTTGCTCGGGCAGCGACCAGTCGAAGAGCACTGCAAGCACACGAACTCCGACTGTGATGAGCACACAGATACTCGCCGCGATGAACACGGGAACCGCGAATTCGAGCATCACGACCAGTGCCGTCGTGCCCGCGAAGGCGGCAATCGCGTAGAGCGATCCCACGTGCATGAGCGCGATCGGTAGGTTCAGCAGTAGGTCACGCAGGATAGAGCCCCCGACCGCAGAGAGCACGCCAACGAAGATCGACGGAACCTCTGGGAGTCCGGCAGACAGCGCCTTCGTCGTGCCGATCGCGCCGAACAGGCCGATCGTGAGCGCGTCCAGAACGTTGACGAGCGGCCCCATTCGCGAGATCAGCCGTTCGAGAAGCATCCCGAGAAGCGCAGCCCCGGTCGCGACGATGAGATACCAATTGCTCGTTAGAGCCGCGGGGATCTCAGAGAGCAGCACGTCGCAGATGATACCGCCGCCAAAGCCGGTGGCGATGCCGATGATCGCTACCCCGAGCAGGTCGAGCTTGCGATCCCTGAACTGGGCGGCGAAGAGTGCCCCCTGCGCAGCGCCGATACCAATCGCGAGCAGGTCTGCCCAGAGCGGGATAACGAAGAGGGGTGTCACTGACTATTCGTACCACGGGGTCGTCGCCACGGCACTATTGTGCGGGTCTCAGACGGTGGTGCGAGGGATACTTGTTCAGTGCCGACTTACCGTGACGAAGCCGTTGTGCTGCGCACCCACAAGCTGGGTGAGGCCGATCGGATCGTCACGATGCTCAGCAAGCAGCACGGCAAGATCCGCGCCGTCGCGAAGGGTGTTCGGCGCACCGCCTCCAAGTTTGGAGCGCGGCTCGAGCCGATGATGGTCGCCGACGTGCAGTGCTACATCGGCCGCAGCCTCGACATCATTCAGCAGGCCGAATCGCTCGGCTCCTATGGCGCCGACATCAGCGACGACTACGCGAGCTACACCGCCGGCAGCGTCATGCTCGAGACTGCCGACAAGGTGACGGATGACGACGGCAGCCTCCAGCAATACCTCCTGCTGGTCGGCGCACTGCGTTCGCTCTCGCGGCGGGAACACCACCCCAGCCTCACGTTGGATTCCTACCTTCTGCGTGCCTTGTCGATCGCGGGGTGGGCACCGAGTTTCGTTGACTGCGCAGTGACGGGCGCCCCTGGTCCGCACACAGTTTTCGTTGCCCAGCTAGGTGGGGTCGTCTCCGATGAGGTCGCTCCTCCCGGGTCGCCTCGCCTCGACGTCGACACTCTCTCCCTGCTGGGCGCGCTGCTTGAGGGCCGCTGGGAAGTCGTCGAGGCCTCCGAGGAGCGGTCCCGCTCCCAAGCGAGTGGAATCGTCGCGGCCTACACCCAGTTTCACCTCGAGCGCACGCTACGCTCGCTTCACCACGTGGATCGCTCGGCGTGACGCCCGTCGGCAAGACGCCCGCAGGCAAGACGCACAGGGACGCCGTCGACTTCAAGCCTGTCGACTGGACGGGACTCTACCCTCCGGAGCTTCCCGCTGGCGCGGTTCCCGAGCACGTGGCCATCGTTATGGACGGCAACGGCCGATGGGCAAACAGCAAGGGGCTGACCCGGGTCGAGGGCCACAAGGCGGGCGAGGCATCCCTTCTCGATGTCGTCGCCGGGGCCATTCAGATCGGGGTCAAGCATCTGAGCGTTTACGCGTTCTCCACCGAGAACTGGAGTCGCTCGCCCGACGAGGTGCGCTTTCTTATGGGCTTCAACCGCGACGTTCTGCATCGCCGCCGCGATCAGCTCAACGACTGGGGGGTCCGCGTGCGGTGGGCCGGTCGAAAACCTCGGCTGTGGGCATCCGTCATCAAGGAGCTCCAGTTCGCCGAGCGGTTGACCGAGCACAACTCGGTGCTGACGCTCACGATGTGCGTCAACTATGGGGGCCGCAACGAACTCACCGACGCCGTGCAACGGATTGCGACCGAGGTGGCGGCAGGTCGGATGAAGCCTTCAGGCATCAGCGAGAAGACAATTCAGAACCATCTCTACCAGCCTCAACTGCCCGACGTCGATCTCTTCGTGCGCAGCTCGGGGGAGCAGCGCACGAGCAACTTCATGCTCTGGCAGTCGGCCTACGCCGAGATGGTTTTCCTCGACACGCTCTGGCCGGATTTCACCCGGGAACAACTCTGGGAGGCGATCGTGCTCTATGCCCAGCGCAGCAGACGTTTCGGCGGAGCGATCGACGCACCGGGCGGGTTGTAGTCGCTTCGACTTTAAGTGGTAGGCTCTGTTCAGGTCACTATGACCTTTACAGCACAACCTCCCGACGAATCGAGCACCATGATGATCACGCCCACCGAGCAGGGCATCGCCCTCGCGGTGTCGACGGTGATCTTCGCGCTCCGTCCGCACCCCGAGACCGGCCGCAGCGCGGTCTGGATTCCGCTGGTGCGGCGCATCCGTGAGCCGTTCGATGCTCTGTGGGCGCTGCCGGGTGGGTGGGTTGAGCCGACTGAGAGCCTTGAGGATGCCGCTGCCCGCAACCTCCTCGATACCACGGCCCTCGAGCCGACCTACCTCGAACAGCTGTATGCGTTCGGTGAGGTGGATCGGTCGCCCGACACTCGAGTGGTCTCCGTCGCCTACTGGGCGCTGGTGCGGCCAGACGAAGCCGATCGTGCAACGACCGGGCAGAACGTGCGCTGGTTCCCCGCCGACGAACTGCCCGTACTTGCCTTCGATCACAACCTGATCGTCGACTACGCCCTTTGGCGGCTGCGCACCAAGCTTGAGTACAGCCGCATCGCTCGCGCATTCCTTGGCGACACCTTCACACTGACCGAGTTGCGCGAGGTGCACGAGGCCGTGCTCCAACGCCCGCTCGATCCGGCAAACTTTCGTCGTCAGGTCGAGTCGAGCCTCGTCGCGACCGATCACACCGTCAGTGGTGGCCGTCACCGCCCGCCGCGCTTGTACCGCTATGACGAATCCACACCGCTCGTAGACAATGGACCGCTTAACCGAAGGAGTACCCGTGTCGTCAGTTGACACCCTCATCACCGAGGCGCCGGGGGAGACCTGCGCGCCCGAACTCGCGAACGGTCCGTGGACGTTCGACCTCGGCGTTCCGTCGTATGGGCCAGGGGCCTCGATGGGCGACGTTATCCCCACCGGTTCCCCGCGCCAGGGGCAGCTGCCTGTCGAATACCAGAAGGCCTCGAACGACGAGTTGCACGAGCGCATCCGCGCCGCTAAGGAGACCTTGGGAGACCGGGTCGTCATTCTCGCCCACTTCTACCAGCGCGACGAGGTCGTGCAGCATGCCGACTTCCTGGGCGACTCGTTCCAGCTCGCCAACGCGGCGCAGACCGTTCCGAACGCCGAAACGATCGTGTTTTGCGGGGTGCACTTCATGGCGGAGACTGCGGACATTTTGGCGCAGCCCGGGCAGAGCGTCATCCTGCCGAATCTGGCCGCCGGATGCTCGATGGCTGACATGGCCGACATTGACTCCGTCGAGGAGTGCTGGGCTCAGTTGACCGAGCTCTACGGAACCGAGCCGGATGCCGACGGTCGTGTGCCGGTCATCCCTGTGACCTACATGAACTCGTCGGCTGCGCTGAAGGGGTTCTGCGGGCGCAACGGCGGAATCGTGTGTACCTCGTCCAACGCCTCAACGGTGCTCGAGTGGGCGTTCGAGCGCGGGCAGCGAGTGCTCTTCTTCCCTGACCAGCATCTCGGTCGCAACACCGCAAAGGCGATGGGAGTTCCGCTCGAGCAGATGCCGATGTGGAATCCGAACAAGCCTCTGGGCGGCAACGAATCCGCCGAGCTCGTCGATGCCCGCGTAATTCTCTGGCACGGCTTCTGCAGTGTGCACAAGCGGTTCACTGTAGCTCAGGTAGCCCAGGCGCGCGCCGACCACCCGGGCGTGCGGGTGATCGTGCACCCCGAGTGCCCCATGCCCGTTGTCGATGCCGCAGATGAATCTGGCTCGACCGACTACATCCGTCGCGCAGTCGAGGACGCCACCGAGCCCACGACCTTCGCGATCGGAACCGAGATCAACATGGTCAATCGACTCGCGGCTGAGCACCCGCAGCACACGATCTTCTGCCTCGATCCCGTCATCTGCCCCTGTTCGACGATGTATCGAATCCATCCCGGCTATCTGGCTTGGGTGCTCGAAGCTCTCGTCAGCGGCGAAGTGCTCAACCAGATCACCGTGCCCGATGATGTCGCGGAACCCGCTCGCATCGCCCTGAAGCGGATGCTCGCCGCCAAGCCACCCACCTCATCGGCGGTCGTGCTGTGAGGGTTGTCGTCGTCGGCACGGGAATCGCTGGCCTGATCACCGCCTACCGCGCGAGCAAGCACCACGAGGTGGTTCTGGTCACCAAGTCAGAACTCGCAGAGAGCAACACCAAATACGCGCAGGGCGGTATCGCCGCGGCACTCTTCCCCGATGACAGTGTCGCCTCCCACGTTGCCGACACCATGCGCGCCGGCGACGGGCTGTGCGACCCAATCGCGGTACAAGTGCTCTGCAGCGAGGGTCCGCAGCGTGTGCGTGACCTCATCGCGCTCGGCGTCGAGTTCGACAAAATCAATGGCGAACTCGCGCGCGGCCACGAGGCTGCCCACTCAGCACGCCGCGTGATCCATGCGGGCGGGGATGCCACGGGGCTGGCCATTGAGGTCGCCCTCCTCCATGCAGTCCGCGCTCTCGCCGTCGAAGTGCACGAGTACACCATCATGCGCGACCTGATCGTTGAAACTGACGAGACCGGCACGCGCCGCGTGGTCGGCGTAGAAGCGGTGGGTCCGGATGGCGCGATCCGCGACATCCGCGCAGACATTGTGGTTCTCGCCAGCGGTGGGGCCGGGCAGCTCTACCAACACACGACGAACCCGACCGTCACGACCGGTGATGGGGTCGCTGCAGCGTGGCGGGCGGGCGCGGCCTTGGCCGACGTGGAGTTTTACCAGTTTCACCCCACCTCGCTCGCGGTTCCCGGTAATCCCCTGGTCTCGGAGGCCGTGCGCGGCGAGGGAGCGGTGTTGCTCGATGCCGACGGACGCCGGTTCATGTTCGACGTGCATCCCGATGGCGAACTCGCCCCGCGCGATGTCGTCGCCCGGGGAATCGCGGCGGCAATGGCGCGACAGGGTGGCATACCGGTGATGCTCGATGCGACAGCGTTGGGCCGGGAGTTTCTCGCCGAGCGTTTCCCGGGGATCACCAAGGTCACTGCTGAGCACGGATTCGACTGGGCCGTCGAACCGGTTCCCGTCACTCCGGCTGCTCACTACTGGATGGGCGGCATCGCGACAGACGTATCGGGTCGCACGAGCCTGCCCGGGCTGTTCGCGGTTGGCGAGGCGGCCTGCACTGGGGTACACGGCGCGAACCGTCTGGCATCGAACTCGCTGCTCGAGTCACTGGTCTTCGCGTGGCGCGCATCCGATGCCCTCGTGGGCACTGTAGTCGAGCCGGTCGAGACCGGTCGCAAGACAGTCTCGGTCGAGGTGCCGGTGGCAGAGCACCGGCTGATCGAGCCTGTCGGGGCCCCACCCGTTGAATTCAGTCGTGCTGAGCTGCAACGCCTCATGTGGGAACTCGTCGGTCTCGAGCGCGACCTCGCCGGCCTGAGTGAAGCGGATGCCCGGCTCGCGTCTTGGCGCGCGACCGGCACCACCCCGGCCGACGTCGAGAACCGCAACCTCCTCGACTTGGCTCGGATCGTGGTGACCGCCGCCATTCGTCGCGAAGAGTCGCGCGGCGCTCATGACCGCACCGACTTCACCGAGACGAGGGCCGAGTTCGAGTACTCAGTGGAGTGGAGGCAGCGCGTCGACGCGCTGGTGGCACGGTGAACGCGACCCCGATCGCCGCGATCGACGACATCATTGTGAGGGCACTCGCCGAGGACGCTCCGTGGGGTGACGTGACCTCGGAAGTGTTCCTGCCGGCGTCAGCGCGCGCCGCCGCAACTCTCGTGCCGCGCGAGCCGGGAATCCTCTCCGGTATCGACGTCTTCGCTCGTGTCTTCGAACTGGTCGATGGTGACGTGGTGATCGAGCTCGCGAGCATCGACGGTTCGCGCTTCACTCCCGGCACCGTGCTCGCCCGGGTCGAAGGTAGCGCAAGGTCTGTGCTGCGTGCTGAGCGAATCGCTCTGAACCTTGCTCAGCGCATGAGTGGAATCGCGACCCTTACCGCTCGCTTCGTTGAGGCTGTCGATGCGACGTCTGCCCGCATTGTCGACACTAGGAAGACCACGCCGGGCTTGAGAATTCTCGAACGTCAGGCCGTGCGCGACGGCGGCGGACACAACCACCGCTACTCGCTCTCAGACGCGGTGCTCGCCAAAGATAACCACCTCGCGGTTCTCGCAGCTCAGGGCGTCGATCTTCACACCGCGATCCGTGCGGCGCGAGCGCGACTCGGGCACACCACCCACCTCGAGGTGGAGGTTGACCGCATCGAGCAGATCGAGCCGGCGGTCTCTGCCGGGGTCGACACGATCATGCTCGATAACTTCAGCATCGACGAACTTCGGCAGGGAGTCGCCATCGTCGACGGGCGAGCGCTCGTGGAGGCGAGCGGGGGAGTCAACCTCGATACTGTTGCCGCGATCGCCGCCACCGGGGTGGACCTCATCTCGGTCGGCGCACTCACCCACTCGGTTCGCTCGCTCGATCTGGGCCTCGACGTCGTCGTGAACTGACGGTTCGGTTGACCCGATGATCTACCTCGACCACGCCGCGACAACGCCGGTGCGCCGGGAGGTGCTCGAGGCAATGTGGCCCTACCTCACCGGCGAGTTCGGCAACCCGTCAAGTACGCACGAACTGGGTCGCTCGGCATCCGTCGCCCTCGAGGATGCCCGCGCACGGGTAGCGGCAGTGTTCGGCGTCAGAGCCGCCGAGGTCACTTTCACCTCGGGTGGCACCGAGGCCGACAATCTCGCAGTGAAGGGGATCGCGCTCGCCACCCCGCGAGGGCGGCACATCGTCACTTCGGCGGTCGAGCATCCGGCTGTCCTCGAGTCGTGCGACTACCTCAGGCGGCTACACGGGTTCGAGGTCACTGTTGTGGGCGTGGATGGGGAGGGACTCGTGCGGCCCGCGGATGTTGCATCCGCTCTGCGCCCGGACACCACCCTGATCACGATCATGACTGCGAACAACGAGGTGGGTGCGCTGCAGCCCATTGCTGCGCTCGCCGCTTTGGCCAAAGAGCACTCGACGCCATTCCATACCGACGCTGTTCAGGCTGTCGGTTGGATCGACCTGCGACTGGATGCGCTCGGAGTCGACGCCGTCAGTATCTCCGGACACAAGCTGGGTGCACCCAAGGGCATCGGTGCCCTCATCTCGCGCGGGCGCCTGCCTCTCGAGCCAGTTCTGAGCGGGGGCGGCCAGGAGCGCGGTCGCCGATCAGGAACACAAAACGTGGCCGGTGCCGTCGGGTTGGCGACGGCTCTCGAGCTGGCCTACGCGCGCAAGTCCGACACCGAACTCGCCGCCCTCCGCGACGAGTTCATCGCCGACGTGCTTGCTGCGGTCCCCGGTGCTCTCCTCACGGGGCCCCGCGAGCGGCGGTTACCCGCGAGCGCGTCATTTTGCTTTCCCGGGACGAGCGGCGAATCGGTGCTACTCGGACTCGAGGCAAGGGGAATCGTCTGCTCCAGCGGTTCTGCTTGCGCGGCGGGCAGCGACGAACCGTCGAGCGTCCTGCTGGCTATGGGAATTGCACCGGAAGTCGCCCAGACCGCAGTGCGTTTCACTCTCGCGGAAGACACCACCCGCGAGCAGTTGGTCGACACGGTGAACCAGCTTCGCGTGGCCGTCGAGAGCGTGCGATCACTAGGCTGATCGGATGCCCACCACCACACCCACAACAGCCGACCCTATTCGCACCGGCATCATCGGCTTCGGTCTCGCAGGCAGGGTCTTCCATGCCCCCTTCATCGCGACCGACCCGGCATTCCGGCTCGACCTCATCGCGACGGCTAGCGAGGAGCGCGCCGCCGATGCTCGGGAACAGCACCCCGAAGCTGAGATCGTTGCGAGCCCCGAAGAACTTCTCGCGCGCGCGCCGGTGACCTAGACCTAGTCGTTCTGGCCTCTCCTGCCCACACGCACCTCGAGCAGGGCATCGCCGCGCTTGAGGCCGGCGCGAATCTCGTCATCGACAAGCCATTCGTTCCCTCCGTACTTGACGCCAAGAAGCTCATAGCCAAGGCCGAGGAGTCCGGAAAAGTGCTCGCGGTATTCCACAACCGCCGCTGGGACGGCGACTTCCTCACCGTGAAGAAGCTCATCGCCGACGGCGCTCTGGGCACAGTTCACCGGTTCGAGTCGACGTTCGAACGCTGGGCTGGCCCTACTGCCGATCGCTGGCAAGACACGACAACGATCGAGCAGGGCGCGGGCATTACCTACGATCTGGGGAGTCACCTCATTGATCAGGCGCTTCAGCTCTTCGGACCCGCGGTGGTAGAACTGGCCGAGTTGGGGATCGTGCGCGAAGGCAGTATCAGCGACGACGACGCCTTCATCTCTCTGGCTCACTCGAACGGCGTGCGGTCGCACATCACGATCAGTCGCGCCGCTGGTCAGAGTGGTCCGCGTTTCCGGGTGCTCGGCTCTGATTCTGCATACTCGGTGTACGGGCTCGATGGTCAAGAACCCGCGCTGAAGATGCGGCAGTGGCCTGGCTCCGAAGGCTACGGCGTCACCCCGGAATCCGAGTGGGGCCTCCTCGGTATTGACGGCTCGGCGGTTGGCCTCACGGCGGTGCCCACCGAGGCGGGCAACTACCCGGCCTTCTATGCGGGGGTGGCTGCGGCGATCAGGGATGGCGCACCCTCTCCGGTCGACCCGCGCGAGGCGCTGGAGGTTGTGCGCATCATCGAACGCGCCCACGCGCTGTCGTCGGCGGTGGCTCAGACCCCATGACTTCGGCGGCGTTGGCGGAGGCGATTCGACAGTTCGGCGATCCGCGCGGGTATCTGGCCGCGGCATCCACCGGTCTTCCGCCGCGCCGTGCTATTGAGGCCCTCACCGCCGATCTTGCGGCCTGGGCCGTGGGTGATATCGACCCGCAGGCATACGACGCCGTGATCGAACGGGCGAGGGCCTCCTACGCAGCAATCGTCGGGATGCCCGTGGCGCGGGTAGCTCAAGGCTCGCAAGCCTCAGTGCTGACCTCGCTGGTCGCCGCCGCGGTTCCCGACGGCGCGGAAGTGCTCATGCCGGACGGCGATTTCTCGTCGATCGAGTTCCCGTTTCTTCAGCTGCCGGGTATCAGGGTTCGTACGGTGCCACTGACCGCGATGGCGGACGCAATCACGAGCGAGACGTGGCTCGTCGTTTTCTCCCAGGTGCAGTCAGCAACAGGCGTGCTGGCGGATGTGCCGGCAATACTCGAAGCCGCGAGTCGCCACGGCGCTTACACGTTCTGTGACCTCACCCAGGCGGCCGGAGTTCTTCCCGTGGATGCCTCACTGTTCGACGTGACGGTCTGCCATACCTACAAGTGGTTGTGCGCGCCACGTGGAGTGGCGTTCCTCACGGTAAGCGAGCGATTTGACCCCCTACTCACCCCGATCCAGGCCGGCTGGTACGCGGGCGCCGACGTCTGGACAAGCACCTACGGGCCCGCGATGCACCTTGCAACGGATGCTCGGCGGTTCGACGTCTCACCCGCGTGGCAGGCGTGGATCGGGGCCGAGCAGTCTCTCGCGCTCTTCGCTGCGCTCGACCTGCACGAGGTGTGGGAGCTGACCGCGGGCCTAGGCGAATCGTTGTGCGACGCGCTCGACATACCGCTGCAACGACAAGCGATCGTCACGTGGCCGGATTCCTCCGGCCACGACCTGCACAAGCTCATCGCGGCAGGCATCCGCGCGTCCGGCCGCGCGGGTCGGCTGCGCGCCTCGTTCCATCTCTGGAACACCGAGGCCGACGTTAACGCCGTCGTCAAGGCACTGCGCACGTAATCTCCGACCTGAACAAGTCGCTAAAGTTACTGGGTGGTCACCAGCAATCTCGACGCCGTCATCAACCTCGCCAAGCGGAGGGGTTTTGTATTCCAATCCGGCGAGATCTATGGAGGTTCGCGCTCGGCATGGGACTACGGGCCGTTGGGTACGGCCCTCAAAGAGAACATCAAGAAGCAGTGGTGGCAAACGGTCGTGCAGGGTCGCGACGATGTCGTGGGCATCGACTCCGCAGTAATTCTTCCGCGGCGAGTCTGGGAGGCGTCGGGTCATGTCGAGGTCTTCTCAGACCCCCTCGTCGAGTCACTCCACACTCACAAGCGCTACCGCGCCGATCACCTGCTCGAGGCCTACGAGGAGAAGCACGGGCATCCGCCAGCCAATGGCCTCGCCGACATTCGCGACCCCGACACCGGGCAGCCGGGCTCGTGGACCGAGCCGCAGAACTTCTCGGGCCTCCTGAAGACATTCCTCGGCCCCGTCGACAACGAAGAGGGTCTTCATTATCTTCGGCCCGAGACCGCGCAGGGCATCTTCGTGAACTTCGCCAATGTTCTCGGCGCGAGCCGTCTAAAGCCGCCGTTCGGTATTGGTCAGGTCGGCAAGAGCTTCCGCAACGAGATCACTCCCGGAAACTTCATTTTCCGCACCCGCGAGTTCGAGCAGATGGAGATGGAGTTCTTCGTCGAGCCGGGAACCGACGAAGAGTGGCACCAGTACTGGATCGACGAGTCGCTGCGCTGGTACGTCGACCTAGGGATCGATCCGGAGAACCTTCGACTCTACGAGCACCCCAAGGAGAAGCTCAGCCACTACTCGAAACGTACTGTCGATATCGAGTATCGGTTTAGGTTCGCCGGGAGTGAGTGGGGCGAGCTGATGGGTGTCGCCAACCGCACCGACTACGACTTGAAGACCCACTCTGAGGCGTCGGGAACCGACCTCTCCTACTTCGATCAAACGAAGGACGAGCGCTGGATCCCCTACGTGATCGAGCCGGCCTTCGGGCTCACCCGCGCGCTAATGGCGTTCCTACTCGATGCCTACGCAGAAGACGAAGCTCCCAACGCCAAGGGCGGTGTCGACAAACGCACGGTGTTGCGCCTCGACCGTCGCCTCGCTCCCGTCAAGGCTGCGGTTCTTCCGCTGTCGCGCAACGAGCAACTGTCGCCACTCGCCAAGGAGGTCGCGGCCGACCTGCGCAAGCTCTGGAACGTCGATTTTGACGACGCCGGTGCGATCGGCCGCCGCTACCGTCGTCAAGACGAGATAGGCACCCCGTTCTGTGTCACGGTCGACTTCGACTCCCTCGTCGACAAAGCAGTCACAGTGCGTGAGCGCGACAGCATGGAGCAGCAGCGCATACCGCTTGAGGGTCTGCAGGGCTATCTCGCGCAGCAACTCATTGGCGCCTAACTGGCTTTCCACAGGATTGCCGCAGCACTAGTAGTCCACAACCCGCGGTGATCCGGCGCTCGAACGCCGTTCGTTGTCAGACCCTTCTGGCATGCATCCACAAGCCCGCCGTCTCACGTTTCTCTTTAGCACCGCTGTCGCGCTCGCCATCACGGCAGGCGTCGTAGTCACTCTCGCTCCGGCACCGGTTGCGGCAGCAACGACGGGTGCCGGGTTTCATGGCATCACGCCCTACGGTGGCTTTCTCGGAAACTACATCGCCCCCGACGGAACTCGGGTCTACTGTATTGACGCCGACCGAGACTGGCCGAGCGGGATTACCGATGGAGGTGTCGTCGTGGACTCCCTGGCAACAGGGTGGGGTGCCCCCCTGGCCGCAGATACTCTCCAGAAGTTCAACTACGCTCTATCGCTCTACGGCCAAACGGGCGACCCGGTGCAGGCCGCGGCAGTGAGCGCCTATCTCTACGCGTACACCAGCGGACTCGCTCGCCAGCGCGGACCTGGCTACGAGGTAGGCCTCCACTACATCGATGGCAATGCCTTGGTCGCGGGCGCGTACTCGACAATCTGGGACGACGTCGAGGCTCACTTCGCGGCATCCCTAGCTCCGACGGCAGACGTGACGATCGACATGACCGAGCCGCTCTCAGGCGAGGTTGTCGTGACGACAACACCCGAGGGTGCTGCAGGCACGCTCACTCTCGAGGGTGCGGTCGTCGCCGAGTCGAGCTCAAGCTCGATTCCCGTTGTTGGGGGTGACCGGATTGCGATCACCGGGTCTCCTTCCACCGACGCGATCTCGTACACGATTGCGGCCAGCGCAAGTTTCCAGACCCAATCGGGCTACCTTCCGCTCATCACCGTTTATACGACCGGCGCTCAACAACGAACGATTCGTGATGCCGGTCCTGCCCAGATTGACTTCGAATCCTCGGCTCGCGTCGAAGTCACTCTGCCCTCGCCACCTGAGCCCGAGGTGCCGACCCTCGCAGCAACGGGAGCACCCCTTGTCTGGATGCTCGGCGCAGCCCTCGCGCTGTTCGCCGCAGGGGCGCTCGCCGCCGTCGTGCATCGTTCCCGGGAATACCGTCAGGTGACGCGCGTTGACCTGTGGTGTGAGTGAGCCGATCAAGGTCGATATTTGGTCAGATGTGCAATGCCCGTGGTGTTACATCGGCAAGCGCAAATTCGAGGCGGGGGCAGCGCAGTTCGGTGGTGAGGTCGAGGTCGAATACCACTCGTTCGAGCTTGCTCCAGACACCCCGGTCGATTTCGAGGGCACCCCGGTCGACTACCTGTCGCAGCGCAAGGGCATAGCACCCGAGCAGGCCCGCGAGATGATCGACCGTGTCGCGTCGATCGCAACTTCGGTCGGGCTCGACTACGACTACGAACACATCCACCAGACCAACACCGTCATCTCCCATGAACTACTGCACTTCGCCAAGTCGCACGGCCGTCAGCTCGAGATGAAGGAGCGTCTCCTCAAGGCCTACTTCGTCAACGGCGAGCACGTCGGGCGCATCCCCGACCTCGTTGATATCGCCGTCGAGCTGGGCTTCGATCGCGCCGAAGTGACCGACGCTCTCGAATCCCACCGGTTCCTGCCTGGCGTGAAGGCCGACATGGTGCTCGCACGACAGCACGGGATCACCGGGGTACCGTTCTTCGTGATTGACGGCAAGTACGGGGTGTCTGGTGCACAGGAGGCGTCGACCTTCGCTAACGTGCTGACACAGGTACTAGCCGAGAGAGACACCCCGTGACGGATTCACTGACCGCTCCCATAACCGTCATAGTTCCCCCTGCCGAGTCGTGCGATGGCGAGTTCTGCGCGATTCCTGTTAACCACACTCAGGCGGTAGTGAACCGCAAGCTTGACGACGACGCCGTCTAACGGGCGACTCCGGCTCAGCGCTTACGCGGGGTCGCTAGGTCGATGAGCTCCTGAGCTGTCGACTCCGGATCCGCAGTGGCCATGACGTGGCGCGGTAGGCGGGTCATTACCGCAGTCGATGGCCGAGGTCCCAGCGCCGCATCGGCCGGTCGGCGCGGCCGCAGCCGCTCGCTGACAACGGCGCCGAGCACCGCACCAACCGCGAAGCCGAGTGGCAGGATGAACAGATTCACTGCCGGCGGTGCTCCCAGCAAACTGCCGAGCAGGTAGACCGCGGCCGTCCCCACTGCCGCCCCGAGCCCGATGGCGAGCGGCCAGCGGTTGACCTGAGAGTTCGCGGCATCCCACTGCCTCTGTGCGGTGATTTGTGCCGCCAACTCCTCGCTCGGAATCGGGCTCACCCAAAGTTTTCGGTCGAACCGAACAACGTAGGGGTGGCTCTCGTCAACGGCCATGGTCATGCCTCCATTAGTCGCTGATATCCGCAACGGTCGCGTCGAATCCGCGAATCAGGTCGTCGGCCTGCACCCAAGCGCTGTAGCCGTGCTCACCCGCGCCCATCGCAATCCGCTGGCCGAGCATCCGCTCGTCTGCGAAGACGGGCCATGCCGTCGTGCTGCCGAACGGGGTAATCGTTCCACGTTCGTAGCCCGTTGCCTCTAACGCAAGCGCTGCGTCGGGCAGTTGCAGCTTGTTGACCGCTACGACGGCACGCAGCTTCGCCCACGAGATCTGGCGGTCGCCGGGCACGAGCGCGAACAGGAAGGTGCCGTCACTGCGCTTCACCACGAGTGACTTGACGATGACGCTGGGGTGCACGCCGAGGATTCCGGCGGCTTCCTCGAGCGAGTTGGCTTGAGGGCGTTCGACGATGTCGATCGGGATGCCCCGGCTCGCGGCATCCGCGGCGACGCGATCGCGCCCCGGGCCGACTACCTCAGGGAAGTCTGGGAGAATTGTCACGTGACCATTCTCGCCGCTGCGGCACCCACGTTGAACATCGGGCCGATCGCCCTCGATGTTCCGGTGGTGCTTGCACCGATGGCGGGAATCACCAACACCGCGTTTCGACGCCTCTGCCGCGAGTACGGGGCGGGTCTGTACGTCTCCGAGATGATCACGAGTCGAGCTCTGGTCGAGCGCACCCCCGAGAGCATGCGACTGATTCGTCATCACGAGTCGGAGACACCGCGAAGCATTCAGCTCTACGGTGTCGACCCGAAGACTGTAGCCGAGGCGGTCACGATGCTCGTCGCCGAAGACCGCGCCGATCACATCGATCTGAATTTCGGATGCCCCGTGCCTAAGGTCACCCGCAAGGGCGGGGGAGCGGCTCTGCCCTGGAAGCGTGACCTCTTCCGCGAGATCGTGGAGCGGGCGGCAAAGGCGGCCGGCGACATTCCGCTGACGGTCAAGATGCGCAAGGGCATCGACAGCGACCATCTGACTTACCTCGAGGCGGGTCGCGCCGCCGCGGGCGCAGGAGTGGCCAGCATTGCGCTCCATGCCCGAACTGCGGCGGAGTTCTACTCGGGCACGGCCGATTGGTCGGCAATCGAGAAGCTCAAGTCGGCGATCACCGACACTCCGATCCTCGGCAACGGCGACATCTGGAGTGCGGATGACGCGCTCCGCATGGTCGACGAAACCGGCTGTGACGGCGTGGTGGTGGGCCGTGGATGCCTAGGCCGACCGTGGCTGTTCGGAGATCTCGCTGCGGCGTTCAGCCCTTCGAGAGCCTCAGGGACCGAGCGGATCGAGCCGAACCTGGGCTTCGTCGCGGCCGCGTTCAAGCGCCACGCAGAACTGCTGGTCGAGTTCTTCGAGGAGGAGGACCGGGCGTGCCGTGACATCCGAAAGCATGTTGCCTGGTATTTCAAGGGCTATGCGGTCGGCGGCGAACTCCGCGCCCAACTCGCAACCGTGAGGGATCTCGCCCAGTTGGACGAACTGCTGGCTCAACTCGACCATGAACAGCCCTACCCGGGGGCGGATGCCGAGGGTCAGCGCGGGCGCGCCGGTACCCCGAAGAATCCGAGCCTTCCGCACGGCTGGCTCGACAGCCGTGAGCTAGGGGACACGCACCGCGCTGAACTGGCCGAGGCCGAGCTGAGCACCAGTGGCGGATAGTGCCGCGGTACCGTCGGTCTACTCGGAGGTCGACCGCGAACGTTGGCTTCCCGAGGAGCATTCGAGTCGTCGCAGCGATTTCGCGCGCGACCGCGGCCGCGTGCTGCACTCGAGCGCCCTGCGCCGACTCGCGGCGAAGACACAGGTACTCAGCCCTACGGCGGGCCTCGACTTTGCACGCAATCGGCTCACCCACTCCCTTGAGGTCGCCCAGGTGGGACGCGAGTTGGCCGACAGTCTGGGACTCGAGCCTGACATCGTCGACACCGCATGCCTCGCCCATGATCTCGGGCATCCGCCGTTCGGGCACAACGGAGAACGCGCGCTCAACGACTGGGCCGGGGACATCGGGGGATTCGAAGGCAACGCCCAGACCCTGCGGGTGCTCACCCGAATAGAGCCCAAGGTGTTTGGCCCCGACGGTGCGACCTTCGGGCTCAACCTCACGCGTGCGAGCCTTGACGCGAGCTGCAAGTACCCGTGGCCGAGGTCGCAGGGTGTGCCCGACCCCGCGGGCCGCAGCAAGTACGGCTTCTACGACGACGACTCCGACGCGTTCGAGTGGCTGCGCGCAGACGCTCCCCTCGGGCGACTCTGCATCGAGGCGCAGGTCATGGACCTGTCTGATGACATCGGCTATTCAGTGCACGACTTTGAGGATGCCATCGTCAACGGCTACGTCGATGTCACGGCGCTCGGAGCTCGGGTCGACCACGACGACCTCGTGAACTCGATGGCCGAGTGGATCGGGGGCGAGGTTACGCACGACGAGCTGGTCGCCGCCTTCGATCGCCTCGACAGTCTCGACTTCTGGATCGACCGGTGGGATGGCTCCCGCCAGGCCCATGGCCGACTCAAGAATCTCACCAGTCAGCTCATCGGCCGGTTTGCGTGGGCCGCGACACGGGCGACGCGGGCGACACACTCCGGTACCCTCGCCCGCTATGCCGGCAACGTCGTTGTTCCTCGCGAGGTTCAGGCCGAGATTGCTGTGCTCAAGGGGATCGTCGCGGCATTCGTCATGTCGACGAACGCACGGCGGCCGATCTACGCGCAACAGCGCGACATTCTCTCCGAACTCGCTGACGTGCTGTTGTGGAGCGGCCCACAGCATCTCGAGTCGGGGTTCAGGGCCGACTGGGAGGCGGCCTCGAGCGACGATCAGCGCAAGCGTGCAGTTGTCGATCAGGTCGCCTCGCTGACCGACCCAAGCGCGATCGAATGGCACCAACGCCTCGTCGGCTAAGCCGCCTACAATCATCACGTGGCAGGCCTCATCAAACGAAGCGACATCGATGAGGTCAGGTCACGCACCAATCTCGCCGACATCGTGGGGGACTACGTCACCCTGAAGAGCGCCGGTGTCGGCTCGATGAAGGGACTGTGCCCCTTCCACGAGGAGCGCAGCCCCAGCTTTCACGTGCGCCCCCAGGTCGGTTTCTATCACTGCTTCGGCTGCGGCGAGGGAGGCGACGTCTTCAGTTTTCTCCAGAAGATGGATCACGTTTCATTCTCCGAAGCCGTTGAGCGCATGGCCGCTCGCATCGGGTTCGAGTTGCACTACGAAGACGGTGGCACCGCGACTGACCACGGCAACCGCGCACGCATTCTTGCGGCGAACCAAGCCGCAGCCGACTTCTATGTGGGCCAGTTGACGTCTGCCGAGGCGGAGCCGGGCCGGGCATTTTTGGGCGAGCGAGGGTTCAACATTTCGGCCGCCGAGCGTTTCGGAATCGGTTTCGCTCCGCGCGGCGGCGCACTGGGCAAGATTCTCGTCTCGCAGGGCTTCACCGATGACGAGTTGGTCACAGCGGGGCTCCTGGGTCGCGGTGAGCGAGGCGAGGTGTACGACCGGTTTCGGGGCCGGCTCATCTGGCCGATTCGGGATGCCACGGGCGCAACCCTCGGCTTCGGTGCCCGCAAACTCCTCGACGACGACTCGGGCCCGAAGTATCTCAACACCCCGGAAACGCCGGTGTATCACAAGAGCCAGGTGCTGTACGGACTCGATTTAGCAAAGCGCGACATCTCCCGAGGTCGGCAGGTAGTCGTCGTAGAGGGCTACACCGACGTCATGGCTTGTCACCTCGCGGGGGTGACCACTGCGGTAGCCACCTGCGGAACAGCGTTCGGCGTTGACCACATCAAGCTCGTGAGGCGCATGATCGGCGACGTCGACAACGCCGACACGACAGGTACCGGCGAGGTGATCTTCACCTTCGACCCCGACGAGGCGGGACAGAAGGCCGCGAGCAAGGCCTTCGCCGAGGAGCACCGCTTCGCGGCCCAGACCTTCGTCGCTGTAGCACCCGAGGGTCTCGACCCGTGCGATCTCCGACTCCGTCGTGGTGATGATGCTGTGCGGCGACTGATTGCCACTCGGCGGCCGCTGTTCGAGTTCAAGATTCGCCGCGAGCTCGCGACGCACGACCTCGAGACCGTCGAAGGGCGGGTGGCAGCGCTGCGCGCGGCCGCTCCGGTCGTCGCGGGCATCCGGGACCAGGCGCTGAGCGTGGGCTACGTGCGGAACCTTGCGGGTTGGCTGGGGATGGATCCTGGCGAAGTGGGGCGCGCCGTGGCATCCGCTCGGGGCGCCGGTCGGAGCTCGACGCCGGACCAGTCGCCAGTGTCGACAGCGCCGGAGACCGTGCCCGACCTCATGCGACTAGCAACTGACCCGGCAACGCGTCTTGA
Organism: Leifsonia sp.; assembly: GCA_031413035.1. Taxonomy (GTDB): domain Bacteria; phylum Actinomycetota; class Actinomycetes; order Actinomycetales; family Microbacteriaceae; genus Rhodoglobus. The sequence continues at coordinate 22,259 of JANOED010000180.1, forward strand.
ACGCGATGCGCTGATGGCGATGCTGCAGTACCCGGGAGAGGTGGGCAGCGACCGGATTCGCCGAGCCTCATCGGTTGCGTTCGTCGACAACACCCTTGCGGTGGTGAGGGATGCGATCGCCACAAGTCTTGAGCACATCGCCGAGCCCGACTGGCTCGCACGAGTTGCCGCCGAGGTTCCCGCTCCCTTTGAGACTCTCGTAAAGCAACTCGGTGTTGCACCGATCCCCGAGCGTGCGGAACTCATGGGTACCTACTGCATCGGGGTCACGTCTGCGCTCATTGACCGCGACCTGCTCCGCCAGAAGCGGGATCTTCTGGGGGCACTTCAGCGGCTGGATTCTGCAGCTGAACCTGAGCGATACGCGCAGGTTCAGCACGATCTCGTCGGCGTAGAGGCAGAACGCAGAGCCCTGCGCGACGATTGACACCCGATAGTCTGGCCCGATGACCACGGTTGTCGCACGCGATCTCTCGCTGCGTTATCCGTCAGACAATCCCGATACCCGTTCCGTAGCCGTGAATGGTGTCAGCTTCGATATCGCCCCCGGCCAGATTCTCGCCGTAGTCGGCGAGACGGGCTCTGGCAAGAGCACACTTGCGCAAACTGTCGCGCTGGAGGCGGAGCTTCCCCGCGACGACTCGCCGATCATCAGTGGCGGCAGCCTGACCGTTCTGGGCACGCAGGTGAGGGGGATCGGTCGGCGCGATCGGGATCGCACCCGGCTGCGAGTCGGCTACCTCCGGCAAGAAGCGGGTGACTTTCTTGAGCCCAGGCTGACGGTTGGGGAGAACGTCGCCGAGCCGATTTTCTCCCGTGACCGGCGCTTCGATCAAGACGAAGCGGGCTATGCCGTCGCCACTCTCATCGACGCCGTGCGCTTGCCGCTCAGCGCGATGAACAAGTACCCACACGAGCTAAGTAAGGGTCAGCGCCAGCGGGTTGCCATTGCTAAGGCTCTGATACTCGAACCGACGCTGTTGGTCGCGGACGATCCGACCGCGGGCATCGACGTCACGGTGCGAAGCACCATCCTCGACATCATCGTTGACCTCCAGAAGCAGCGCGAGTTTGCCGCACTCGTCGTCACCGCTGACCTCGCAGAGGTGCGCCGGGTGAGCACACAAGTCGCCATCATGCACGGCGGAATCTTCGTGGGCCTCGGCGAACTGGAAAACGTGCTCGCGACCCCTCATCATCCCTACGTTACGGGTCTAGCGCGTTCGCTCGACTACCTCTCGGAACCACGAGGATGACCCTCCGCAGCCCCGGCGAACACCGCGACCCGGTGGCGCCGTCTGCGGCACCGCCGACTCGACCGGAGCCGGGCCCCGTCGCGATCCTCCCGCAGCCGTGGCCTGGAATCGCTGCTGCCGTCGAGGCGGCGGGCGGTCAGGTCGCTGAGCTCTCGCTGTCGACTCGGGGCTTGATCTGGCTCGCCCACGCCGAGAGCGACGACTTAGTGGCAACGCTCGAGGACAACCCTCGGATCGGCTGGGTGCAATTGCCCTGGGCAGGGGTTGACCGCTTCGCGACAACCCTCAAGCACTTCGCCTCTCGCACATCACCGGTCTGGACGAGCGCGAAAGGCTCATACTCAGAGCCCGTTGCCGAGCACGCACTCGCTATGACGTTGGCAGTTCTTCGCGGCCTTCCCGAGAAGGCGCGCTCGAAGACCTGGGCAGTCCCGAGAGCGGGGATCACGTTGTACGGGCGGAAGGTTCTCGTCGTTGGAGCTGGCGGTATTGCGAGGGAGATCATGCGCCTCTTTGCCCCGTTCGAGGTGGAGATCACCATCGTGCGCAGGTCGGCGGATCCCCTCACCGGCGCCTTCCGAACGGTCGCCGCTAACGACCTCATGGCCGTTTTGCCCGAGGCCGATGTCGTCATCTTGGCGGCCGCGGCAACCGACGAAACTGCACACCTGATCGGGGCTATCGAGCTTGCCGCAATGAAGCCCACTACCGCTCTCATCAACATCGCTCGCGGCACGCTGATCGACGAGTTGGCGCTCATTTCTAGTCTCGAGGCTGGCCACCTCGCGGGGGCCGGTCTCGATGTGACAGATCCGGAGCCACTGCCTGACGGTCACCCGCTGTGGAGCGCACCCCGCACGATCGTGACCTCGCACTCAGCCGATACCGCCGAGATGGTTGCACCCTTGCTTGCTGAGCGAGTTCGCCGCAACGTCGAGGCGCTCCTCGGCGATAGCCGATTCGTCGGCGTCGTCGACCCCGCCCTCGGGTACTGAAACCGCTGTGATAAAGTTACGAGGCTGAAAACGCTATTCCTCGATAGCTCAATTGGCAGAGCAATCGGCTGTTAACCGATAGGTTCTTGGTTCGAGTCCAAGTCGGGGAGCTATGGCCCGGGTCCTCCACGACCCGGGCCATTTACGTTGTACGCCCAGCACGTGCTACTCCCGAGGGAGTACACCTCGTGCCGCCCTCAAGCCGATGCGGCCAAGCCGAGGCGGGCCTACGATCGAGGGATGCACCAACCGCCCGACGCTCGCTGGTCAGAGCTGATGCGTCGGTACTCGTCGACGGGTGGTGCGCGCAGACGCCTGATCATCCCCGTCGTGCTCTCGCTTCTCGTGCAGTTGCCTTTCGCTCTTTCCCTGCTTCTTCACGACCGTCAGGTCTCGCCGCCGTCGCTCGTCTTGGTCGGTCTCGCGATCGTCGGGCCGCTGCTACTCCTCGCCGCGCGCCGCTTCCCCGGGCCGGTTGTTGCCCTGGTCACCGTCGCTGCGTGCGCCGACTTGCTGCTCTCGGTCGAGCGGCAGGGTGCGCCGTACATTGCGCTCGCGTTTGCAATTGGTGGGGCAGTGATTCGGGGAGCCCGGGTGTGGGCATGGGTGTCTGTGGGTGTGGGTTGGGTCGTCACCCTGACAATCGGCTTCATTGTCGGCCTCGACTGGCGCCCGGCACAGGTCGCGGTGACGACTCTCGGAATCTTGATCGTGTTCGGTGTCGCAGAAGGAATTCGCACAAGAGTCGAGCATTACGAGGAGTACCGACGTGCGTACAACCAGCGTCGGCAAAGCGAAGTTCAGGCGGAGCGGGTGCGGATTGCCCGTGAATTGCACGACGTGCTCGCACATTCGCTCAGTCAGATCAACGTTCAGGCCAGTGTGGGTCTGCACTTGATGGACAAGCAACCCGAGCGTGCGGCCGAGGCGCTGGCAAGCATCAAGGAGACCAGCAAGACCGCGCTCGACGAGGTGCGGTCGGTTCTCGGTGTACTCCGTGCGGAGGACGGCAGGGACCCCTCGGCGCCGTTGGTGCCAGAACCCGACTTCTCGAGACTTGCGGGACTTGCCGCGTCTTTCACCTCTCAGGGCGTTGATGTCGCACTGACGAACAGCGTCGTTGAGGCACCCCAGGCAGTCCAGCTAGCCGCGTACCGCATCGTGCAGGAGGCCCTGACGAACGTGGTCCGTCACGCCAATGCAACCCGGGCCACGGTGGATATCTCCGAGGCAGATAGCTCGTACATCATCGCCATCGCCGACAATGGCGCCGGGCTATCCGCGAATGGCGACCTCACCGGCGGTCGCGGTCTGCTGGGCATCCGTGAGCGTGCCGAGTTGCTCGGCGGGGCGTTCGAGGTAGGTCCCGGCCCGCTGGGCGGACTCCTCGTGATGGTCACCATCCCTGTGAAGGAGCAGGTCGCATGATCAGGGTTGCGATTGCAGACGACCAACAGCTCATCCGTGCGGGTTTCCGAAGCCTGCTCGAGGCCGAGGCCGACATCGAGATTGTTGGCGAGGCAGGCACCGGCGCCGAGGCCGTGTCGCTCGCCTCAGCGTCGCGTCCCGACGTGATGCTGATGGACATCCGGATGCCCGACGGCGACGGCCTGTGGGCGACCGAGCAGATCGTGAGCAAGCCGGAGCTTGCGGGCATCCACATTGTCATCGTCACGACCTTCGAACTCGACGAGTATGTGGGTCGAGCTATTCGGGCGGGGGCGAGCGGATTTCTTGTCAAGGACACTGAGCCGGTCGAGTTCATTCGCGCGGTACGGGTTGTCGCCGCGGGTGATGCGTTGTTGAGCCCCACGGTCACCAGACGCCTTCTCGAAAGGCTCTCGAGCGAGTTGCGCGAAGCCCCGGATGCGCGTCAACTCGCCGTCATCACCGAGCGAGAACGCGAAGTTCTCGCGCTCGTCGGCCAAGGGCTCACCAACGACGAGATCGGGTCGCATTTGTTCCTCAGCCCCTTGACGGCGAAGACACACGTGTCCCGCATCATGTCAAAACTCGGTGCGCGCGATCGAGTGCAGCTTGTCGTCATCGCATACGAGACGGGTCTGGTGCGTCCCGGCCGCTCGGAGTAGCTGCCTAGTGTTTGCTGCACCCCCGGGAGTAGCACAGGTGCATTCTTCGGGCAGATTCGCCCGAACCGCACAGCGAGGAGGCTGGGTTCACTGGCCCAATCGGGGCCCGAACGAAAGGACACTCCAGTGCTCACTGGTCTCATTGTTGCGAGTCTCGCGGCACACCCCGGGGGTGGCGGGTTCGGTTTCGGCCTGTTCTTCCTGATCCTCATCCCGTTGTTCTTCCTTGGCTTGTTCATCCTGTTCGCGAGCATGGGCAGGCGTCGATGGATGATGCACCGCGCAGAGCTCCCGGCGCGTGGGGCCGAGTCCACGCTTGCTGAGCGCTTCGCTCAGGGCGACATCGACGAGCAGGAGTACCGGGCGCGCCTCGAGGTGCTTCGCGCCTCCAATGGTCGAGCGGACGGCAAGAAGGCGTAGTCGCAACGCACCAAACGAATAGAGTCTCCCTTTGGGGCCACACGGCCCCGGAGGGAGACTTTCTCGTTGGCGAGAAGCGCTGAAACGACGGCCGCTATTCGAGCGAGTTTCGCCGTCGGCATTGCGGTTGCTGCGTACGGCATCTCGTTTGGTGCGCTCTCGGTCGCTGCGGGCCTCGACATCTGGCAGACCTGTGTTCTCAGCCTGTTGATGTTCTCGGGGGGTTCGCAGTTTGCGCTCGTCGGCATCATCGCTTCGGGGGGTGCGGCGGCTGGGGGAGC
>JANOED010000181.1:0-5088 GCA_031413035.1 Leifsonia sp.
GCACTTGCCCGCCCCTTTTTGTGGGCATTAGCCAAAGCGCTGCCCGGCGATCCCAATAGGCTAAGGGTCTATGGCTGCCATCACGAAGGTCCTGATTGCCAACCGAGGTGAGATCGCGGTTCGCGTCATCCGTGCCGCGAAAGACGCTGGCATCGCCTCCGTCGCCGTCTATGCAGACCAGGATCGGGATGCTCGGCACGTCAAGCTCGCCGACGAAGCCTACGCGCTCGATGGCACCACGAGCGCAGACACCTACCTCGTCGTAGCCAAGCTGCTGTCGGTCGCGCGCCGCTCGGGCGCCAACGCGGTTCACCCTGGCTACGGGTTTCTCGCAGAGAACGCTGACTTTGCGCGTGCGGTCATCGACGCCGGGCTGATCTGGATCGGGCCCTCCCCCGAGGCCATCGAGAAGCTCGGCGACAAGGTCAGCGCTCGCCACATCGCTGAGAAAGTTGGCGCGCCTCTCGCGCCAGGAACCCTTAACCCCGTGTCGGGTGCTGAGGAGGTGCTCGCGTTCGTCGACGAGCACGGACTGCCGGTAGCCATCAAGGCCGCGTTTGGCGGCGGCGGCCGCGGGCTCAAGGTCGCGCGCACCCGCGAAGAGATCCCCGAACTGTTCGATTCGGCAACGCGGGAGGCGATAGCCGCGTTCGGTCGCGGGGAGTGCTTCGTCGAGAAGTACCTTGACGAGCCGCGCCACGTCGAAACCCAATGCCTCGCCGACAGCGAAGGCACTGTCGTCGTCATCTCGACTCGTGACTGCTCGCTGCAGCGCCGCCACCAGAAACTCGTCGAGGAGGCGCCTGCACCGTTCCTCACCGACGAACAGAACGCCGCCCTCTACACCTCCTCGAAGGCGATCCTGCGCGAGGTCGGTTACGTTGGGGCGGGAACCTGCGAGTTTCTCGTCGCCAAAGACGGCACCATCTCGTTTCTTGAGGTCAACACGCGACTGCAGGTCGAGCATCCCGTCTCCGAGGAAGTCACCGGGATCGACCTCGTGCGTGAGCAGTTCCGAATCGCCGAGGGCGGCACGATCGACTACGGCGACCCGGCGCCGCAGGGCCACTCGTTCGAGTTCAGAATCAACGGCGAGGATGCTGGCCTTAACTTCATGCCCTCCCCTGGGCCCGTGCACACCCTGCGCTTCCCCGGCGGACCCGGTGTGCGGGTCGATTCCGGTGTCACCACCGGTGACGTCATCTCGGGCGCATTCGACTCGCTGCTCGCCAAACTCATTGTCACCGGATCCAGTCGGTCGGATGCGCTCGAACGCTCGCGCAGAGCCCTCGACGAGTTCGAGGTGGCTGGCCTTCCCACAGTGCTCCCGTTCCACCGCAAGATCGTTCGCGACCCGGCATTCACCGACAGCCCGTTCCGCGTGTACACCCGGTGGATCGAGACCGAGTTCGATAACGACATCGAGCCGTGGAGCGGGTCGCTGCCCGATGGGACCGCCCCGGTTGCCCGCCACAACGTGGTGGTTGAGGTGGGCGGCAAGCGCGTCGAGGTGTCCCTACCGACGAAGCTGGTTCCGACCGTTGGCGGGGGCACGGCGCTAGCCGCACCTCCGCGACGGCATGCCGCGGCATCCGTCAGCACCGTCACCGGAGACTCCGTCAAGGCACCGATGCAGGCGACGGTCGTGAAGCTCGCGGTCGCGGAGGGCGATGTTGTCGTCAAGGGCGACCTGATCCTGGTGCTCGAGGCCATGAAGATGGAGCAGCCGATCACCGCTCACAAGGGCGGCACGATCACGGGTGTGAATGCGACAGTGGGCGCGACCGTGTCATCCGGTCACCTGCTGCTGAGCATCAGCGACTGACGGGCTGCGCCCCCCTCCGTCTCCCGAGCGCGCCGCCCAAGACGCCGCAACCGTGCGCAGGTTTGTTGACCGCGCTGCAACTGCAACGCCAGCAGCGTCGACAAAGCTGCGCGTGGTTCGGTTGGTCAATGGATACCCGCAGCGTGCAAGTGAACTCGAAGTCGACTCGCAGACACGGCCATTTGCCAGCCCCACCGTGACATCCCGTACCCCGCTGCCCGCAAGTCGTCTTCCCGAGCTTTCTCGTCGAGCAGTGCTTGTTCGGGGGTGCGGCCCCGCAAGAAGTCCGGATCCCGATACTTTTCTTTGCCGTCGAACTCACCGGCTTTGCCAATCTGACGCCACCAGAAGTCGACAACGTAACGGCGACCGCTGCGGCCGAGCAGGTCCACCTGCAGCTCTGGCGGGGTAATGCCCGCAATATGCATACTCGCCCTGCTCATCGATTCGCCCGGTCGATCGGCCAATCCATTCGCGAACTCGATGACCCGTGATGCCTTTGCCGAACCATGGGTAAGCGGAACCATTGCCAGCTCCCGTCGAAGGTCGTCGACGGAGATGGACGTCGTAGGAATGCCGCGCACCGGGTGCAGCGTGCGGCGAAGCGCGGCATCCGCGACAACCACCGCGTGGGGGAAGGGTAGCCTGCGTGCGAGATCGACAACGGTACGCGCAAGGTGAGTTGCCTGAAGCTCAGCCACGTAAACCGTCTCATCCGGGATGCCCACGGTGTGCCGAACGAACATGGCGTTGGTGCGCCCCCCGTCAGCGTGCGCCGCGCACACATGGACCTTCGTGGGCCACTGGCCGACAAAGGGCAGTCGCCACATTGCCGCGGCTGACTCGTGCGACACAATCGTCGGGCCTGGAATCGACTCGACCGCAGCCCGCACGCGAGTGCGGTACTGCTCGTGCCGATCCATTGCCTGCCACCATCGAGCTTCGACGTGCACCCCGCGAAACAGCGCCACGTACTCACCCTTTTTCGCGCGGACGAAGAACTCCGAGCGTTCGCCCGGCGTGGTGAGTTTCTTGGTGTGGATGATCGGGCCGAAGTATCCGTTGAAATCGAGTTCGGGCATCCCTCGACTATTGCTGGCGGGCGATCATGCGCGGGCGCCACGAGCACCGCGGTGGACAATTCGGGGGCTCCGACGAGAGTGAGGAACGGACCGCGCGGCACTTTGTCGACTATGCGCCCGCTGCAACCTCAGCACGGTCAACAAACCCGCGCGCGGTGAGTGGAGTGGGGGGCGGCGCGCGCTCGGCGGGTGGGCGCGCAGCGCGGGGCTAGTTGACGATGTGCATCGCGCGCGCGGCATCCGTGATGCTGCCCGTCAGCGACGGGTAAACAGAGAACGCGCGAGCGAGCTGGTCGACCGTGAGTCGGTGCTCGATCGCGATCGACACGGAGAGAATCAGCTCCGAAGCGTGCGGCGCCACGATCACTCCGCCGATGACGGTTCCGGAGCGAGTGCTCGTGAAGAGCTTCACGAATCCGTCTTTGATGCCCATCATCTTCGCTCGTGGGTTCGACGCGAGCGGCAACTTGTAGATGTTGCCGGGGGTGATGCCGTCTTCGATCTGCTTCTGCGACCAGCCGACGGTCGCGATCTCGGGCTGAGTGAAAATGTTGGAGGTGACGTTGCGTTGCTCCGTGGGATACACAGCGTCGCCCATCGCATGGTAGACCGCCGTGCGCCCCTGCATGGCTGCAACGGATGCCAGTGGCAGGAAGTCTGAGCAGTCCCCGGCCGCGTAAATAGACGGCATCGAGGTGCGCGCCACTCGATTGACCCGGATGTGTCCGGAGTCGGTGAGCTGCACGCCCGCCTCCTTCAGGCCGATGTCTTCGGTGTTCGGGAGGGATCCGACGGCCATGAGGCAGTGGCTGCCCTCGACGACGCGCCCGTCGGATAGCGTTGCGATGACACCTGTCTTGGTTGCCTTCACAGAGTCGGCGCGTGACTTCGAGAGCACGGTCATCCCATTGCGGGTGAAGACGTCTTCGATCACGCGCGCGGCGTCGGCGTCCTCGCCGGGGAGCACCTGCTCCCGCGACGAGATCAGGGTCACCTTCGACCCGAGCGCGGTGTACGCCGAGGCAAACTCGGCACCCGTAACACCCGAACCGACGACGATAAGGTGCTCGGGTACCTGCTCGAGTGTGTACAGCTGAGTCCACGTCAGGATGCGCTTGCCGTCCGGCATTGCGGAGGGCAGCGTGCGCGGACGCGCACCCACCGAGACCACGAGGGTGTCCGCGTCGACCTCATCGAAGTCGGTGCCCTTCGTGCCCTTGCCAGTCGACACCACCAATCGCTGGGGTCCATCGAGGCGACCCTCACCATGGATGACGCGAACACCAGCCTTGATCAGTTGTGACTTCATATCCTCAGACTGCTGTCGGGCGAGCCCCAAGAGTCGCGCGTTGACCGCAGCGAGGTTGACCGTCACGTCGGGTCGGATCGCGCGTCCCGAATCCGAACGGGCGAAGAACTGAACACCGAGGTCCGCTGCCTCGCGAATGCTGTTGGTAGCCTCCGCCGTAGCGATGAGCGTCTTCGAGGGCACTACGTCGGTGAGCACCGCCGAGCCACCAACTCCCTCGCGCTCGACGAGTGTGACTTCTGCACCGAGCTGCGCCCCCGCGAGTGCTGCCTCGTATCCGCCCGGCCCCCCGCCCAGAATGGCGATGCGCTGAGTCCGCTCAAATTCGTAGGCCATGCGCCAATTGTCTCAGAAGTAGAGTGGTGCAATGGCTCTTGAGACCGCACCCAACCCCCTCGACGACCCCGCCGCCGATCCGTTCGCGATCGCGGCACTGGCGGCAGCCCAGATCGCCGAACGCACTGGGGTCGACCGTCACGACATGGCGCTGACTCTGGGTAGCGGGTGGGCGAAAGCTGCCGACCTGATCGGAGAAACGACGGCGACGATTCCCGCTTCCGAGATCACGGGGTTCTCCAAGCCTGCCCTCGAAGGCCACGTCGGCACGCTCCGCTCGGTGCTCCTGCCTAGCGGCAAGCGCGCCCTGGTGATCGGGGCTCGCACCCACTACTACGAGCAGCACGGCGTGCGCCGGGTCGTCCACTCGGTGAGGACGGCGGCGGCCACCGGAGTCCACGCTTGCAGAATGGCTTGTGCGACCGGAGCGGCGAACATACCGCCGCCAAAACTATTATCGTCCACCGCGCCTTCGAGCATGACCGCGACGGCGATCTGGGGATTTTCCACGGGGGCAAAGGCCACGATCCAGGCAA
>JANOED010000182.1:0-1534 GCA_031413035.1 Leifsonia sp.
CCGGTGGCGCCGATGCCGAGAACAAGGGCAAGGTTCGAGACCAGACCATCGTTGGCGCCGAACACCGCAGCCCTGAAGGTGCCCGAGATCCGCAGCCGTCCGCGGATCGCCAAGCCCCGCACGACCTCGCCGTGGATGCGCTCATCGGCAGCCATCGCGTCGGTGGCATCGGTGTCGCCGTCATAGGGCGAGCGACCCTCGGCCCGCTGCGCGAGCGCTAGCACGAACACCGAGCCGAACGTGCGGGCGAGGAATCCGAGAAGCCGGGTGCGCACGTCGCCCGGCTTGGGCGCACCGACGTCGTCTCCCAGCAGGTCGATCCAGTGCTGCTCGTGGCGCCGCTCCGCCTCAGCGAGCGCGAGCAGTATCTCCCGCTCCTCACCCCGGCGCCGCGACGCGAGATCGCGGTAGACGGCGGCTTCTGCGCGCTCGTTGGCGAGGTAACCCCGCCATCGACGGATCTGCCGTCTGGTGGGTGCGTGCGGCTCGGCTGCGCCGGGTTCGCTCGGCTCGACCGGTCGGCTCGGCGCGCCGGGTTCGCTCGGCTCAGTCATCGCACGTACTGGATGCCCCAGCTCGCCGACCACGTCTCACCCGGCTCAAGCCAGCGCAGGCCCCGGCCCGAGTTGAGCGCATTCGCCGGAGCCGTCATCGGCTCAATCGCAACAGCGAGCGACGTGCCCGGGAAGTCGCGCGTGGTGAACACCTGAATGTAGCCGTGCTGGTGATCCTGCTTGAGCCGCACCTCGCGCCCATCCGGCGCGGTGAGCCGCGCGGCAACCCCGTCGACGGTCTGCACGCCGCCCCAGGCGTCGTCGAGGTGCAATTCGCCGAGGGCGCGACCGCTCCGAAGGTCGTAGTCGGTGCCGTCGACCGGGTGTTCGCCGCGCGGGTTGAGGCGGGCATCCACGTCGAAGTGGGTGGTCGCGTGCACGGTCAGCACGAGCTCCTCGGGAGCGACATCGCCGATCGTGAGAAACGGGTGAGTGCCGATCGCGACCGGTGCGGGCACCGCCGACAGGTTGGTGATCGTGTGGGTTACAGCGAGCTCATCCTCGAGCAGCTCGTAACGCACAGTCGTGTCGAGGTGGAACGGGTAGCCGTGCTGCGGAAACACCGTTGCGCCCAGAGTGACGGATGCCTCCGCCCGCTCGATCAGGTCATAGCCGGTGTACCGCAGCAGGCCGTGGATCGCGTTGTGCTTGGCCGGCTCAGTGATATCGAGCTGCTGGGGACGCTCGTCGAGCAGCCAGATGCCGTCTTCAACGCGATTCGGCCACGGCACCAGAACGATGCCCGCAGCAAAGGGAGGGGTCGACAACTCGTCGTAGGGGCTCGAGATGTTGATGCCGCCGATAGTGAACTCGCGCAGGGCAGCGGCAACCTGGGTAATCACAGCGCGGGAGTCCCCGCGGGTCAGCACGTACTGGGTGCCGGTGGGCGCGGTGGCAGCGGGCGCGGTGGTGGACGCGGTCATTGTGTCAGCCTAGATGCCGTTGCGGCTCGATATCGTAATGACTATGCCCCACCACGC
>JANOED010000183.1:0-4860 GCA_031413035.1 Leifsonia sp.
GGATGCCAGAGGCTACGGTCTCTCGCGGCTGTTCTGCCTCACGTTCGAGACGCACTTCTTCGGCAGGCACGGATACGAGTCGATCGACGAGGACATCGTGCCACCCGACGTCTTCACCCAACTCGCACTCTCGCCCGACGAGGGTGTCGCCGAGTTTCTCGACCTGTCCCGCGTGAAGCAGAACACCCTCGGCAACACGCGCATGCTCAAGCAGCTGTAGCCGCTGTTCTGTACGGGCACGCCGGGGAATCGCCTCCGGTTCGCCCGGGGCGCCGCTTACCCTGAAGGCATGTCGACGTTTAGAAATCCGGTCGGCCCACAGCCGCCGAGCGTCTACTGGCGCCGCCGACTGGTGGTCGGTCTGGGCTTGCTCGCGGTGATTGTCATCGTGATCCTGATCGTCGCGCGGCCGGGATCCGGCACCCCCGCGCCGACGCCGAAACCTAGTGGGTCGGCCACCGCCTCACCCACCCCGGCGGCAACCAACGCCGCGGGCGACGTTGAGTGCGAGCCGGGCAAGGTGACGCTCGAGGCAGTCACCGATGCGACCAGCTACGAAGCCGGCGTGCTGCCGCAGTTGTCATTCACCCTCAAGTCGATCATGGCCGAGCCGTGTGTCATGGAGGCCGGGTCTGACTTGCAGGAGTTCCGCATCACCAGCGGCGAAGAGCTCATCTGGAGCTCGGCGCACTGTCAGACCGCGCCGGTTGCGGCATCCGTTGAACTGAAGCCGGGCATCCCGTTCCCTGGGTCGACCCTGCCGTGGGACCGCACCCGCTCTTCTCCCGACACCTGTGACGTGCCGGGCGAGCTCGTCACGGCCGGAGGGGCGAGCTACCACCTCGAGGTCAGTGTCGGCGAGTTGACCTCAACCTCGACGAAACAGTTTTTGCTGTTCTGATGGAGATGTTTCGTTCCGAGCCGCTCGAGAAGGCGCTCGAGGCTGAGGATGTCGCTGCGGTCGCCTTCGCACTGCGCAACGACCGGGTAGGGATGCCGCTGCTCGGGGTCGACGGCCCGGCCCAGGTGCGGGTGTTTCGGCGGGGCGACGCCGACCGCTACATGCTGTTGCTGTTCTCCTCGATGGACGCCTACCGGGCGATGCTCCCCGAGGAAGACGACCTGACGCTCGCCGCCTACGACGTCAACGCCCTGCGCGACTTCGTCGAGCAGAACATTGGCGTGCTGGAGTCGGTCTGGTTTGATGTCGCAGGGCCGCACCCGATGCAGGCGCAGCCCGGTGAGGTGCTAGAGGCGCTCAGGCTCTAGCGCCCTTCGGTCCCTGAGGCACTCGAAGGGACTCTTGCGCTCAGACCCGAAGTGACAGAATGGGCGCGTGCCGAGCCAAGTCCTGACCATCGTCAACCAACCGTCAGCGGATGCCCCGCCCCGCGACCCCGCTGCCCCAAAGTTCTGGCAGGCTGACCTCGCCGAGCCGCAGGTGAGCGCGCTCGACCTCGGAGTCACCCGTGGCGACGGAATCTTCGAGACCATCAGCATCGGCAACGGACACCCGCAGGCACTCGACCATCACCTCAGCCGGTTCGCGAACTCTGCCGCGATGCTCGAGTTACCCGCGCCCGACCTGGGGCTGTGGCGCGAGGTGATCCACGCGACCGTCGAGGCCTTGAGCCCCACGGCGGAGGCCTGGGTCAAGACGGTGATGACGCGCGGGGTTGAGGGCGGCGGCATCCTGACCGGGTGGGCGTTCGGTTCGCACAGTGCTGACTTCACCCGCGACCGAACCGAAGGGCTGAGCGTCGCCCTGCTCGATCGAGGGTACCGACACGACGTGGAGCAGACCTCTCCCTGGCTGCTCGCGGGTGCGAAGACGCTGAGCTACGCGGTCAACCGTGCCGCGGTGCGAGAGGCGGTGCGTCGGGGCGCAGACGACGTGATCTTTATGTCCAGTGATGGCATCGTGCTCGAGGGTCCGACGTCGACCGTCATCTATCGGCGCGACGGTGCGCTCTTCACGCCCGGCACAGGCCTCGGAATCCTCGACGGAACGACGCAGGCCAACGTCTTCAGGTACGCCGAATCGCTGGGAATCTCCACGGCGTTCGAGCTCACCACTCCCGAGCTTCTTCGGGCTTCGGATGCCGCGTGGCTCGTGTCGAGCGTGCGGCACTTCGCCCCCGTCCGGGCGATCGACGGGGTGGGGCATCCCATCGACCGGGACTTCTCCGCAGCCGTCAACGCGTGGCTTGCCGCGCTGCGCGAGTAGCGCGCTCGAGCGATTCCTGACGAAACCCCAAAGGGGGGTGCAAATCGGGGTAGACAACACTTTCTGTCAGGGTACTTTGCCCGTTACGCTTAGCTCGTGGATGACATGAACTTTGGGGTGCCTGCCGGATGGTACCCGGACCCCTTGGGTCTTCCCCAGCTTCGCTGGTGGGACGCCCAGGCGTGGACCGAGCACACCTCCGAGGCGCGCGCTCCTATTGTCATCCAGCCAGCGACTCGTCTTGCTTACGCCGACGACGATCTGGGCAGCGAGTTGCCCCGGGCTTGGGATGATCTGCCGTCTCGGCGCGAGCAGCGCGAGCGCGAGCGCCAGAACACCGGCGAGATCGATCTCGACTACGCAACCGTCGCGCCCGAGTACGAGACCGACTCCGTCGATGCCGAGCTGAGCGCTCAGCCGCTGCTGGCGATGACGCTCAAAGAACTTGAGCCGCCGCTCACCGAGACAGTGGATGACTTCACTCCCGGGCCCCGTCGTGCAAGCAACCACACCAACGCCGACCCCGCGGTACCCACCCTCAGCTCCCTCGCGGACGAAGACGAGGCGCCGGCCCGCGCTCCGAAACGCATGGGAACCTACACGGGCGCAGTGTGGATCATCGCGTTCATGTTAGCCATTCAGCTCGCGGCGAGTGTTGCCCTTATCTACGCCGGGCTCGGACAGAACTACCCGCTGTACCTCGTGGTCTGGTTGGCTCCGTACCTGCTTGCGATCGGTTTTGCCGCGTTCGACCGACTCGTGCTCACCCTGTGGGGTCACAAGCGGCCGGCAAGCGCCGCGTGGGCCATCCTCACCGGGCCCGCCTACCTCGTTGCTCGAGCGATGGGCACCTATCGGGAGACCGGCAAGGGTTTCGCGCCGCTGGCAGCCTTCTTCAGTTCGGCAGTTGCCGTTCTCGCAGGAATCCTCGTTCTGCCCGGCCTCGTCATTGCCGCGCTCCCCGGGCTTTTCGCGGCAGAAGTTGCCCGCTCCGTCGAAGCGGACGGTGCAGCGCTGGGCGCTGAGTTCACTGTCGAGTGCCCCGCGCCGCCATTGATCGTCGGCGACACCTTCGCCTGCATCGGAACCCGGGCCGACGGCCAGTGGGACTCCATCGCCGTGCGCCTCACTCGACAGTCTGGCTGGATCGACTGGCGAGTTGAGGACTGGGGTCCCGCAATCATGGTCTCGCGGGGCTAAAACCCCGGCTTGCTCCCCCGTACAATGATCGCGGCGTAGCGATTCTCACGGAGGCACAATCATGGCGGAAGAAACCAGCCGCACGGGCAAGAAGGTTGTTCAGGCACCGAAATCGGAGCCGAGCGAGAAGGCGAAGAAGCTCGCCGAAGACGCAGTGAAGAACGATACCGATGCCGTCTGGAAGCCCACGCCTGAGGCTAAGAGAAGGTCCATTGTTTTCCGCGTCATTGCGATCATCGGCTGGGCGATCGCCATCAGCATTGAGGCTGTCGCGATCTTCTGGCTGTTGCGCCAAGACACCACCCAAAGTTGGTACCTGTGGGCGCTGATCGGGGCGCTGGTGGCCATCGCGCTCTTTGCGATTGCCGGCTCACAGTTCTGGAAGAAGGCGAACGACCTCGACCCGGCGAAGAAGTCGGAGCCGGTGCGGTTCTTCGTGCAGAACCAACTGGGCGTCATTATTTCGATCATCGCGTTCCTGCCGCTGATCATCCTGATCTTCACGAACAAGAACATGGACGGCAAGCAGAAGGGCATCGCGGGAACGATCGCCATCGTCCTGCTAGTCGCAGCAGGCCTCCTGAGCGCTGACTTCAGCCCCAACTCTGTTGAGGATGAGACTGCCCAACAGGTCGCGAACGAGGGCCAGATCGACGACTACACGGCCATTGTCGAAGAACTGACTGGCGCGAACGCGGTGACGTGGACTCTCAGCGGCACCGTCTACCACCTGTGCGCGGATGCATCGGCGGTCAACCTCGAGTCGGCGGACAACCAGATCTACACGGGAACCGTGTCTGACGCTCACACCGCGGGCAAGTCCGGGCTCACCCTTGAGGTAGCTCAAGAGCTCAACGAGTGTGGCCTTGCGACCCCCGACAACCTCCAGGAGATTGAGGACAGGGTTCGTGAACTGCGGGAGACCGAGGTTCCGTAGCACTCGGGACGGCTAGAACTCCGGTACGTCGACCCGCTCGACGCTCGACCCCGCGAACGCCAGTCGTAGCGCCTCTCGCAGGTGCACCGTCTCCGAGTCGAGCACCTGGTTGAAGCCGAGCCGCTTGGCCTCGGCTATGCGCTGCTTCGTGGATGACGCGGGCCGGATCTCTCCCGCGAGGCTGATCTCACCGACTGCCGCGAGTGTGACCGGGAATGCCTTGTCGCGGTAGGCGCTCGCGATGGCCAGAGCAATGGCAAGGTCGGCGCCCGGTTCGGTGAGGCGGATGCCTCCCACAGTCGACACGTACACGTCGTAGCCCGAGAGGGCCAGGTTCGCGCGGCGCTCCAGCACCGCGAGTAGCATCGCGACCCGCGACGAGTCCACGCCGTTGACGACTCGTCGGGGCTGCGGTGCCTGAGTCTTCACGATCAGCGCCTGTACTTCGACGGGGAGCGCGCGGCGGCCTTCGACCGCGATGGTGACGCACGTGCCG
>JANOED010000184.1:0-2287 GCA_031413035.1 Leifsonia sp.
GCGAGTAGCATCGCGACCCGCGACGAGTCCACGCCGTTGACGACTCGTCGGGGCTGCGGTGCCTGAGTCTTCACGATCAGCGCCTGTACTTCGACGGGGAGCGCGCGGCGGCCTTCGACCGCGATGGTGACGCACGTGCCGCTCACCGGCGTTCGTGCATGGGAGAGGAACAGCCCGCTCGGGTCGGCCACCTCGGCGATGCCGTCCCCGGTCATCTCGAAACACCCCACCTCATCGGTCGGGCCGAACCGGTTCTTGTGGGCGCGAACGAAACGAAGCGCGGTCTGGCGGTCGCCCTCGAACTGGAGAACGACATCCACGAGATGCTCGAGCAGGCGGGGGCCAGCGATCGTGCCGTCTTTGGTGACGTGACCGACGAGGAGTACCGGCAGGTTGCGATCCTTGCTGACGCGAATCAACGTGGATGCCACTTCGCGCACCTGCGAGGGGCCGCCAGCCAGCCCATCCGTCAGCCCGGAGGACACGGTCTGCACGGAGTCGACGATCACGAGTTGCGGCTGCACTTGGTCGATCTGCCCGAGGATCGTGGCGAGGTCGGTCTCCGCGGCGAGAAACAGGCTCGGCTGCAGCGCATTGGTGCGTTCGGCGCGAAGGCGCACCTGGCTGACCGACTCCTCGGCGCTGACATACAGCACGCGCTGACCGGATGCCGCTGCGCGACTAGCGACCTCCAGCAACAGTGTCGACTTGCCGACGCCGGGTTCCCCGCTGAGGAGTATGGCTGCCCCTGGAACCACGCCGCCGCCGAGCACCCGATCGAACTCGGCGATGCCGCTCGGCCAATGGGCGACGGACTCGGCGCCGATTTCGGTGATCGAGCGCGCCTGGTTGCGCGGACTCACAGCGGTGATGCGCTGCGTCGGCTCGGAGGCATCCACGACGGTGTTCCACTGCTGGCACTCGCCACACTGGCCGACCCACTTGAGGCTGGTCCAGCCGCACTCCGTGCAGCGGAAGTTCGTCGTAACCTTGGCCATTGCGCCAGCCTAAACGGGGGCAGCGACAGTTAGGCTCGGGACATGGCGAGAGCATTGAGCGTGCTTGTAATCCCGTGGGTAGCTATCGCGATTCTTGCGGGATGCTCGGGCGGTGGCGGCGAGTCGGCCGAGACCGACGAGGTCGGTGGCGCGACGGGTGAACTCGGCGAGGCAGAAGACGACCTCGCGATTGGCGGCGACACCGGGTGCATAACGGGCCGCGCGTGGGTTCTCGACATCACAGATCTGACGAACCAGATCGCGGCCGAGCTCGAGAAAACTGACGGCTTTGAGGTTGTGGGGCAGGCGGGGACCGGTCTCGTTACCCTGCAGTTCTTCGAGGAATCGGCGGAGTTGCTCTCCGTCATCGATATGGTCATCTCGGTCTCGGTCATCACCGACGCGCCCGCCGAGATCGACCTTTCGCAGATTCATAATGGGGCACCGACGTCTAGCTGGGGATGGCGCGGAAACACCAACCTCATGGAGTTCGCGAACTGGAACTCAGGCGGCTACACAGTGGAGAACCTCATGACCGTCAACGGGGTCTCGCTCGACTCGACGATTCCCATCCCGAGCGATCCCCTGACGGGCACCGCGATGACCGTGGAGTGTGCTGGCGCGAAGATGACGACGACCACCGAGGGTAGCCCCTTCATTCACCGCTGGACCACCGAGGACTGACCCAATCGGCCTTCCACTAGGCGAGGCTGAGGAAGAGTTTCTCGATCTCGGCCGAGGTCATGCCGTCGTGGTTGCCTTGCCCGTCTTGGTCGTCGGCGACGCAGGTCTGCATGGCGTTCGCGATGATCGCGTAGCCAGCCCGGTCGAGCGCCTTGCTTACTGCGGCGAGCTGGGTTACCACCTCGCCGCAGTTGGCATCCGGGGTGATCGAACCGATGAGGGCGTGCAGCTGTCCCTCCGCGCGCTTGAGTCGGTTGACGATGCGTCGCATCGTCTCGGGGTCATGCTTCTCGTGGCTCATCGGCTCTCCCTATCTCTCCTGTGCGATGCTACTGCTCGCTGCACAACTGACATCAGGTGGTGCGGTTCCAGGCGGCCATGCCGCCCCGAACAGTGGATGCCTCGTAGCCGTTCGCCGCGAGAATTCGGGCAGCAGAGGCCGACCGCATTCCTGAGGCACAGATCGCGACCACTGGGGTCGACCTTGGCAGGCTGGCGAGTTTCGACTCGAGGGCATCGAGCGGAATGTGGCGCGCCTCGCGGGCGTGACCACCGTTCCATTCGCCTCGGCTGCGCACGTCGATCAGGGTCGCGCCGCCGCGCAG
>JANOED010000185.1:0-1519 GCA_031413035.1 Leifsonia sp.
CCCGAGACGAGCGAATGTCAGTGGCTCATTCGAAACTGTATCCGTTCCGGGGCCACAAGACAAACATTTGTTCGAGTGTGTCGCGATGAATGTCGGTGGTTCACTCGAAGATGATCTTGCATTCGAGGTAATTCGAAGCTATGTTCGGAACAGACGTACTAACGCAACAACTACCAAAGCAACAACTACAGACTTCGTATCCGGCGCTCCCGGCCGAGAGCCGGATACGAAACCCCCGCCAGGCGCAGACGTGAGGAGCAACGAGATGAGTACAGCAGCCATCGCACCGGCGTTCGGATTCCACCGGCCCCCACGCTCCGCTCCTCGATTGCGCCTGACTCAGCGTGGCCGCGCGGTTCTCACGTTCCTCGCGGCCACACCACTCGTAATCGGCGCGCTGCTGTTCGTACTGGCCGGCGGCACCGCTACCGCGTCGCTCGAGGGCTCGGGCACGACATTCGAGTACGTGACCATCGAACCAGGGCAGACGCTCTGGGAGGTCGCCGAGACGATTGCCCCCGCAGCGGACCCTCGCGACGTAATCTCAGACCTCATGTCGCTCAACCAGCTGAATTCCGCCGACGTCTGGGCCGGTCAGGAGTTGGCAATTCCGGGGGAATACACCCGCTAGGGCATACTGCAGCAGCACTCTGCTGCAGGCTTTGCTGAGCCCCACCACCCCTAGGCTTAAAGAGTGACTTCGCTCGACGACCTGCCGATCCGCGACGACCTTCGCGGTGCGACGCCATACGGCGCCCCTCAAGAGCATGTGCGGGTACGACTCAACGTCAACGAGAACACCCACGCGATCCCCGAGGCCGTAGCAACCGACATCGTCACTGCACTCGCCGGCGCAGTACTGGGCATCAATCGCTACCCCGACCGGGAGTTCACCGCACTGCGCGAGTCCCTCGCCACCTACCTCGGTCACGGCATGACCCCCGCGAACATCTGGGCGGCGAACGGTTCTAACGAGGTTCTCCAGCAGGTGCTGCAGGCGTTTGGTGGGCCCGGTCGTACTCTTCTCGGCTTCCCGCCCACCTACTCGATGCACTCGATCATCGCGAGCGGCACCGGAACCCGGTGGGTTACCGCCCAGCGAGACCCCGGATATGAGTTGTCTCCCGAGACTGTTGTGGCGGCGATTGAGCGGGAGAGTCCCGACGTCGTTTTCCTGTGTTCGCCCAACAACCCCACGGGCACGGCGCTGGGCCTCGAGACCATTGCAGCGGCGTACGACGCGACACCTGGCATCCTTCTCATCGACGAGGCCTACGCGGAGTTCGCCGACGGCGACACCGCGCTCACCCTTCTCGAAGGCCGACCTCGGTTGCTGATCTCGCGGACCATGAGCAAGGCGTTCGCCTTCGCGGGCGCCCGTGTGGGCTACCTCGCCGCCGACCCCGCGGTGACCGACGCCCTGCGACTGGTCCGTCTGCCGTACCACTTGTCGGCATTCACGCAGGCGGCCGCCGTGGCGGCCCTTGCCCACGCGCCTGAGATGCTCGCGATGGTCGAA
>JANOED010000186.1:0-10416 GCA_031413035.1 Leifsonia sp.
CATGTCGGTCGGCGCGGACTATACGTCGAATACGATCATTCGGACTTTCCCGCGCGGGCTCGACGTAGAGGTCGCGCGGGCTGCGGTGCTGCTGGCTGTGCAAGCAATGCAACCGTCAGATGAGGAGCGTGAGCATGTCACGATGGGCATCTATCAGCGGCCGAGCTACTTCCGGCTGCACAATGTCGCGCAATTGCCAGACCGCTCCGACCTGCGCTGGACAGTCGACTATCCCGAGGATCTAGTCTTCGCGCGAGAGGTCTACTCCGAGCTTTTCGTTCGAAACCCGGCCTTCGGCCAGGAGGAGATCATCGCGTTGCTCGAGCGTCGACCCCAGTTGTCGCGAACCGAGTCCGAGGCCGCGCACTAGTCCCGTCGCCCGCTTTCACTGACCCTAGTCTTGATCAAGTCGATGCATTCGCCCGTCGGCGACCAAATGCTCCGCAATCTCGACGACCCGGGTTCCTTCGGCGAAGGTCACGATCCCCAGTGGTTCGCCGGCGAGCACCGAATCGCGGAAGGCCTCGTGCTCGGCGAGCAGGGGCTCCTTACGGTCGAGCGCGAAGCGGGTCATGTTGCCTTCTGATACCCCGCGGAACTCTCCCGGATCCCACGAGACCTGGATGCGCCCGTTTTCGTAATAGGTGAGGTCAGCCGTAAGTGTGTCGGCGACGAGCACGCCGTTCTCACCGGTGATGATGGTCATGCGCTCTTTGAAGGGTGTGAGCCAGTTCACGACGTGAGACGTTATCGTGCCACCGCTCAGCGTTCCGACAGCAACCACCATGTCTTCGTGCGGTCGACCACTTCGATGTGCAGTACGGGCATTGACCGAGACAAAGTCCTGCTGGGTGACCCATGCGGTCAGGTCGAGGTCGTGAGTTGCGAGGTCCTTGATGACGCCAACGTCAGCGATGCGACCCGGGAACGGACCCTGTCGCTTGGTCGCGATTTGGTAAATCTCCCCCAGCATCCCATCTGCGATTCGGTCGCGTGCAGCCTGGAGCGCGGGGTTGTAACGCTCGATGTGACCGACACCGCCGATGAGGCCCTTGGCCGCGAAAAGGTCGCGCAAGATGCGAGAGTCCTCTGCCGTCGAGGCGACCGGCTTCTCCATGAGCGCGTGGATGCCCGACTCGGCGAGACGCTTGCCCATCTCGAGGTGAAACACCGTCGGCGCCGCCACGACCGCATAGTCGATTCCGAGAGCGAGGAACTCCTCGAGATCCCGCACTACCGGCTTGTCGTGAACCTGAGCCGGCACACTCGGCGAAGGGTCGAACACCCCGACGAACTCCACGCCTTCGAGCCCAGCCAGCACCCGAGCGTGGTTGCTGCCCATCACACCGAGTCCGAGCAGACCCGCACGCAACACCACTAGGCGCCCGCCTTTGCCACCGCGTTGACGGCCTCGACGATCGTGTCGAGTTCGCCTTGGCTGAGCGACGGGTAGACCGGCAGGGAGAGCACCTGCGTGGTCGCGAGCTCTGTCACCGGAAGGTCAAGGTCGAGCCTGAACGAGGGCAGGCGGTGGATCGGCGTCGGATAGTAGACCCCGGTGCCCACGCCGCGCTGGGTCAGTTGTTCTGCGAAGGCGTCACGGTCGTGGTCGACGACTCGGATCGTGTACTGATGGAACACGTGTACGGCGCCAGGAGCCGTCGGCGGCGTGACGACACCCTCGAGATGCGCGCTAAGGAAGGCCGCGTTCTCTTGGCGTTTTGCCGTCCAGCCCGCGAGCTTGGTCAGCTGCACCCGGCCGATCGCTGCGTGGATGTCGGTCATGCGGGTGTTGAACCCCACGACCTCGTTCTCGTAGCGGCGTTCCATGCCCTGGTTGCGCAGTACCCTCGCCATCCGCGCCACCTCGTCGGATGGCGTCGTGATCATGCCCCCCTCGCCGGAGGTCATGTTCTTCGTGGGGTAGAACGAGAAGCTGCCGGCGATCCCCCAGGCCCCCACCGGGATTCCGTTGACAGACGCGGCATGCGCCTGAGCGGCATCCTCGAACAGCAGCAATCCGTGCTTGTCGGCGATTGCCTTGATGGCGACGAGGTCGGCGGGATGCCCGTAGAGATGCACTGGCATGATCGCCTTGGTACGCGGGGTGATGGCGGCCTCGATGGCGTCCGGCGCCGCGTTGAAGTGGTCGAGTTCGATGTCGACGAACACCGGAGTGGCTCCGGCGAGGGCGACCGAGTTCGCAGTCGCAGCGAAGCTAAATGACGGCACGATGACTTCGTCGCCCGGCCCAACTCCCGCGGCGAGGAACGCCATGTGGAGGGCGGAGGTTCCCGAGTTGACGGCAACCGAGTGCAGGCCGTTCACGATGGCGGAGAACTCAGTCTCGAAGGCCGCGACCTCGGGACCTTGCGCAAGCATCCCCGATCGCATCACGCGATCGACTGCCGCGCGCTCCTCGTCACCGATCTCTGGGCGGGCTGCTGGAATCATCTACTGCACCTCAATCAATTCGTCGTCGCCGACCTGCTGGTAGCGCGCTTCGGTCACCGGGCAAACCCACTCGCCCAATGAGTCCTTCACTAGCGGGTGGCCCGCCGTGCCGACCCAGCCCACGCGTCGCGCGGGGCTGCCCACGACGAGCGCGAAGTCGGGTACATCTTTTATCACCACGGAGCCGGCTCCGACCAAAGCCCAGCGCCCGATGGTGACAGGCGCAACGCAGGTGCTGCTGGCGCCAATTGACGCACCCTCGAGAATAGTCACTCCCACCGGGTGCCAATCGTCAGCCGATTTCGGGCTGCCGTCAGCGTTGATCGCGCGCGGAAAGTGGTCATTCGTGAGCACTACAGCAGGCCCGATGAAGACACCTTTGGCCAACGTCGCCGGCTCATAGACGAGGGCATAGTTCTGAATTTTGCAGTTGTCGCCGACCTCGACGCCCGTTCCGACGTAGGCGCCCCGGCCCACTATGACGTTTTCGCCGAGCCGCGCATCCTCGCGCACTTGTGCATAGTGCCAGACCTTTGCCCCTGCAGCGATCGAGGCGCTGGGGGCGACATCCGCCGTTTCGTGCACGAATCCTGTCGAGGCAATCATTGAGTCTCCGGAAACGGGGCGGGGGCATACGGACCCTTGATTCTATCCGCTGCGGCAACCCGTGTCTGAGCGGACGACCCCCGAGCCATTGGTACCGTGGATGCATGCGCACCAACGGATCGGCTGAGCTGCCCGCTCGAGTCGGTCTAGCCCGCCGCGTTCTCGCGTTCGCTGGGCTACCGTTCCTCTCCCTGATCACGCCGTTCTTGTTCCTGCCCATCCTCGCCCGAGTGGCCGGGGCGGATGCGTGGCTCGCATTCGCCGTGGGGCAGTCCAGCGGTGGTTTCTTCGCCCTTCTTGTCGCACTGGGGTACAACACCGTTGGCCCGCCCATGGTTGCCGTGTCGGCAATTGACGCGCGACCCAATCTCCTCGCGCAGAGCCTTCGTGCTCGCCTGCTGGTGTGGATGCCAAGCACGCTCTTAGCGGTGGCCGTCGCGGTGATCGTGGCCCCGGCATCCCACCGCACCGAGGCCGCGCTCATGGCCGTCGCGGCCACGATGACGGGTCTGTCGTCGGCCTGGTACATGATCGGGCTCGGCCGGGCTGGCGCCATCGCGGTCTACGAGATCGCTCCGCGCATGATCGCTACCGTTGCTGCCGCAGCCATCGTGCTGACCGGCGGCGCGGTGATCTGGTACCCGATTTTGCTGATCGCCGCGCTGGTTGTGAGCGTTGGTGGCTACTCCGCACGAACGTTGACTGGCGCCCAGCTCAAGGCCGGTGGGTGGAGGGACCTCAGCTCGGTCTTCCGCAGTAATCGCGCGGCAACGGCCACGGAGTTGGCGGGGGGCGCGTACAACTCGCTTGCTGTGACCTTCGTCGGGGCATCCGCGACCACAGCACAAGCAGCGTCCTACGTATCGGGCGACAAGCTGTACCGGATCGGCCAATACTCGGTGTCAGCGCTGGGCAACGCTTTGCAGGGGTGGGTCGTCGAGAACGGGACAGCGGAGTTTGGCTCGCGCATACGCAAGGCATTTCTCCTGCACCTCGCGCTCGGCCTACTGGGGTTCGCCGCGTTCGCGCTGCTCGGGCCCTGGCTGTCGGAGCTGCTCTTCGGCGCCGAAGTCGCCATCGACCAGATGACCGCGCTGGGTCTCGGAGCTGCGACTCTCGGAATCTCCCTCGGAACCGCACTCGGCAGAATCACCCTGATCGGTATGGGCGCGAATCGCGCCTTTCTCGCAAGTGTGCTGCTCGCGGCGTGCGTCGGGGTTCCTGCGATCATCCTGCTGTCATACGCGTTTGGCGCCGCGGGCGGCGCCTGGGGCCTCGCGATCGGAGAGCTCGTATCGGTCACAGCCCAGGCGGTGTCGGTGTTGTGGCTGCGTCGACGGGCCGGCGGACTTGTTGTCCGGGTGCGCTCGGGCGAATCCGATACCGTTGAGACGCCCGATCGAACGGGCGACGACCAGTACCTAACGGAAGAAGAAAGATGACCCGCGCACTCATCACCGGCATCACCGGGCAAGACGGGCTCTACCTCGCTGAGCTTCTGCTCTCAAAGGGCTACGAGGTCTACGGCCTCATGCGCGGGCAGAACAACCCGAAGAAGGCGCTGCTCGACGAGCTCATCCCCGACGTGAAGATTCTGACCGGCGACCTGACCGACCTCTCGAGCCTCATGCGCGCCATGAATACGGCACGGCCAGACGAGTTCTACAACCTCGGTGCCATCTCCTTTGTTGCGTACTCGTGGGAGAACGCTCACCTGACCAGTGAAGTAACAGGCATGGGCGTTCTGAACGCCCTCGAGGCTGTGCGGCTCTACGAGGGCACGAGCGGCAGGCAGGTTCGGTTCTATCAGGCGTCGAGTTCTGAGATGTTTGGGAAGGTTCAGGCGGTTCCGCAGAACGAAGACACCCTGCTTTGGCCGCGCTCACCCTACGGTGTTGCGAAGGTCTATGGGCACTACATGACCATCAACTACCGTGAGTCGTACGGAATGCATGCGTCATCCGGCGTGCTCTTCAACCACGAATCCCCGAGGCGCGGGCCGGAGTTCGTCACGCGCAAGGTGAGTCAAGCGGTCGCTCGAATCCACCTCGGCCTTCAAGACTCGATAACCCTCGGCAATCTCGACGCGCGGCGCGACTGGGGCTTTGCCGGCGACTACGTCGAGGCGATGTGGCTGATGCTGCAACAGGATTCCGCTGACGACTACGTGATCTCCACCGGCGAGACACATTCGATCTCGGCCCTTCTAGATGCAGCCTTCGGGGCGGTGGGAATCACCGACTGGTCTGGCCTCGTCAAGCAGGACACCCAGTTCATGCGCCCCGCCGAAGTCGACCTCCTCATCGGTGACTCGTCCAAGGCCCGCGAGAAGCTCGGCTGGGCGCCCAAGGTCGGCTTTACCGAGCTCGTCACCATGATGGTCGAGTCGGATGTCGCCGAGCAGAAGAAGCTCGCCGGCCTGTGACATGAGCCGATACCTCATCACCGGGGTGACCGGTCAAGACGGGTCGTACCTCGCTGAGGCGCTCGTCGCCCGGGGTGATGAGGTGCACGGAACGGTGCAGCGTCTGGACGAGCACGCTGTCGGCGGGGTCGCAGTGCATCAGGTCGACCTCGCCGAGCCCGGGGTGGGCGAGCTCATCAGTCAGCTGAGGCCTGACGTCGTCGTCAACCTCGCCGCGATCAGTTCGGTCTTCGGTTCGTGGCAACAGCCCGAGCTGACCGCCCGAGTCAATGCCCTGACGGTCGCCGAGATGCTTGCCGCGCTTCGCGAGTTGGACGCGGCGGGTCACGAAACCCGTTTGGTGCAGGCCTCAAGCGCCGAGATTTTCGGAGTTCCCGCAGAGGTTCCGCAAACAGAGTCGACCGCTATTCGTCCGACCTCGCCCTATGGTGCCTCCAAGGCCTACGCGCATTCGCTCGTCGGGCTGTACCGGTCCGAGGGTGTGTGGGCGGCATCCGCCATTCTCTATAACCACGAGTCGCCGCGTCGGCCAGAAACCTTTGTCACTCGCAAGATCACTGCCGCCGCCGCACGCATCTCGCTGGGGCTTCAGGACCATCTCGAACTGGGCAACCTTGCCGCACGCCGTGATTGGGGGTGGGCTCCAGACTATGCCGACGCCCTACTTCGCATTAGCGACGCCGACAATCCAGACGACTTCGTCATCGCCACGGGTGTCGCCCACTCGGTCGAGGACTTCGTCGGGGCTGCATTTGCTCGGGTCGGTATCTCCGACTGGCGCGAACGGGTCGTCGTGAGCGACGAGCTGCTCAGAGCGGGTGACCCGCCGCAGCAGCTGGGTGATGCCTCTCACGCACGCTCGGTGCTGGGATGGCGGCCCACGGTTGGATTCTCGGGCATCGTCAACGCCATGGTCGACAACGACCTTGAGATCGCAGCAAACGGCTGATCATTCGGTCGTGCGCAGTGCGGTTCTCCAACTGAGTTCTCGTGAGGCCTTCACACAGCAGACGATGAGAACGAGCCATCCGTAGTCGGCGAGAATCATGCTCTCGGCAAGCGATGTGGTGATCAGCGCCACGAGAACGAGTGCCGGCCAAGCGAACACAAGACTTCGCCTGCGGCCCGCCAGTAGCCATGAGCGCACGAATGCCAGCACGAGAACGCCGACGAACAGCGCGAGTCCGACCACACCGAGCTGAAACCAGACATCCAGGTAAGCGTTAAGAGCGCTACCCGGTACTCGCCCGCTGGCGGTGGCGAAGAGTAGGAACGGTTGAACCTCCGCCGGCCAAGGGCCAACCCATCCCCAGCCTTGAAGGGGACTGCGCTCAACGAGGGTCCAGATCTGCCGCCAGAGAGCTACTCGGTAGTCCAGGGCACCACCCGCATTGAGGAGGTTCACAATCGAGCCACGGGTAAGCCACGCGGCAATTGCCGCCACCCCTACCGCGCCGAGAAGAACCAATTGCCAGAACGTGCGTCGCTGGGAGTCGACGCGGCGAATCGCATAGAGCGCTGCTGCGGCGATGAGTGTGATGACGACCACCCCAGTTGTCACGGGCGATCGGGACAGCAGGATGCAGACTCCGGCCAGCACGAGCGACGACCCGCCCCACGCCCTCGAGATTGATTTGGTTCGGTACTCGGTTGCGAAGGTGATCACCGCGATCACCGCAACAAAGCCCAGTTGGTTGCGAGTGCCAAGAAGACCCTGAATGGGCCCCAGGTTGGCGAGATCACCGGCGATTCCGAGAAAGCGGATCGGGGAGTCGAGCAGCACCCCTGCAACAATCTCGAGAACGAGAGAGGCCGCAAGAACAAAACGCAGCACATCACCGAAGGCGCGCACGATCTGGATAGTGTCCCGGGCGACCGCGATGAATAGGCCGAGCACCGTGAAGGCCGCCAGGTAGGCAAGACCACCTACTGTTGCCCACTGGTACTCACTCCAGGCAAGGGACAGCGCCGCCCAGCCAAGAAAGGCGAGCAGAGAAATCGGCAGTACCCCGTGCCACTCGATCACGGTGCGCTGCGCGATCAGCGAGGCAACCGCGAGCGCCACGAGAGCCGCGAGTATCGCAACGAAGCCGGCCCAGCCGATCGTTCGGGTGAGCGCTGTCGAGAGCACTCCCGCCCCAATGATCGTTAGGGTGAGGGCGCTAGCGAACCGGGGAGACGCAAGAAACTCCGCAACATGCGCAATCGGTGGGGGTGCGGGTCGGTCGCTCATCTCCGCGTGAGCTCTGCGCGAGCTTCCCCTCGCTTGGTCGCGACGGCAAAGATC
Organism: Leifsonia sp.; assembly: GCA_031413035.1. Lineage (GTDB taxonomy): Bacteria > Actinomycetota > Actinomycetes > Actinomycetales > Microbacteriaceae > Rhodoglobus. The sequence goes on from JANOED010000186.1 coordinate 7,773, forward strand.
ACGAGGAAGGCCCAACCGAACTCAAGGAGCAGCCGACTCTCTGCAACGCTCTGCACCAGCAGGGCCGCCAGTACGAGGATCGGCAGCATTGTCGCCGCCCGGTAGTGGTCTGCGCGATCGGGTTGGTGCTGTGGGCGATCTATCGCAAGCGACCACGACCTGGCCAGCGTGCTGATGACGAGGGCCGTGAACACGATGAGCCCCAGTATCCCCAGCTGAAACCACACGTCGATCCAGGCATTGTGCGCCTGAAGCTGGCGAACCCCGTTGCGGAACGCGAGGTCGTCAAAGGGCGCCGCCCACGGCATCCAGAAGCTCACCCAGCCCCAGCCTGCGACCGGACGCTGCTCTGCTAACGCAATGACGGCATCCCAGATTCCGAGCCGTCCGGTGAGGTCTGAACTCTTGCCGAGCAGTTCGAACAGGCGATCCCGCAGCAGGAACGCGCCGGTACCACCAACTGCGCCGACCGCCACGAGCGCACCCCAGGTGAGGCTGCGGGCACGCGGGGTCTTCGCTCGACGCATCGCCAGAACGGCGAGAGCGGCGAGAGCAACGGCGATGAGTGCAACCGTGACTGTCGCCGAGCGGGTGAGAAAAATGCAGACCGCCGACAGCACAAGGCCGACTATCGCCCACCGTCGGCGGATCAGGCGATCAGCCAGAAGCAGTGCGAAGACGATGACACCGAGCAGGGCGAGGAATCCAAGGTTGTTGGCATTACCCACAATGCCCTGAATGCGTCCCTCATCGAAGACGTCGAACAGCTCATTGCGCGACCAATACAGCATCTTGGGCAGGGTCTCGTACTGCGTGTAGTCCACGCCCGGCTGCGTGAAGAGGGGCAGAATCGGCGCTCGAATGACGGTGGCAACAAACAGCTCAAAGATGATGGATGCCGCGAGCACGAACCCGAGCACGCGCCCGAGGGCGCGAAGCACGTCGCTCCACCCGACCGTTATCGCTATCGCAACACCCGCCAGAGTGATCAGCCAGGTGGTGAATAACCCGAGGGCGGTCGCACCCGGATAGGCAGACCAGGCGAGTGACACGGTCGCAAGCACAAGGAACGCAAGGAGAGGGTAGGGCAGCGCGCCGACAGTCCACCGGCGCCGCTCCGCAATCAGAATGAGCACCGCGCCGACTCCGATGCCGACGGCAACCACACCGAACGCCACCCAGCCCACGGTGAATCGAATTGCGTCGCCGGCGAGCAGAACGCTCAGGACCGTGATCAGCCACACTGCGCGCGCGCGCGGGTGCTCGACGACCGACATGAGGCAAGGCTAGACGATCTGCCCGAAGCCCGCGGGTTGCGGAAATTGGTACGGTGAGGCGAACGAGAAAGGCTTCTCGACGGTCATGTTCATACCAATCACCAACACCCCGCGTGATTACGCGTGGGGATCGACGACGGCAATTGCCGACCTTCTCGGGCGTGAACCTTCGGGGCGTCCGGAGGCGGAGCTGTGGTTCGGCAGCCATCCTGGGTCGCCGAGTGTCGTGCTTGATCCCGCCCAGACAGACGGTCACGCGACCTTGGCCGGGTGGATTCAGCTCCCATTTCTGCTTAAGGTGCTCGCTGCGGCGTCCCCGCTCTCGCTTCAGGCGCACCCCACCGCTGAGCAGGCGCGGCAGGGTTTCGCGCGGGAGAACGCGGCGGGAATCCCCATTGACGCCCCCCACCGCAACTACAAGGACGAGTCAGCTAAGCCCGAGCTGATAGTCGCGCTAGCCGACGGTTTCGAAGCGCTGTGCGGTTTTCGGGATGCCTCGAAAGCGCTCGAGGTGTTCGAGTTGATCGCTCACCGCGGAGAAGGACCGGCCTTTGAGCCCTTGCTGCAGCGGCTCCGCGGCCCTGACCCGATCCGCACGACGTTTGAGTGGTTTGTCGCGCATGAGCTCGGTGAACTCGCCGTACTAGACAACCTCTGTACGGCCGCAGCGGAAGCCGAGGCAACCGATCACGATCGCGATGAGTTCGCTGTCGTGCGTACGCTCGCAGCACGTTTCCCGGGGGATCCTGGAATCGCAGTTAGCGTTCTTCTCAACCACGTGCGGCTCGCCGAAGGTGAGGCGCTCTACCTGCGTGCTGGCAACATCCATGCCTATTTGAGCGGGTTGGGCGTCGAGCTGATGGGCTCGTCAGACAACGTGCTTCGCGGGGGCCTCACGGCAAAGCACGTCGATGTGGCTGAGCTTTTGAGTGTGCTCGACTTCACGTCGGGGCCAGTGCCGTACATTGCTGCCGAGAAGACACCGGGCGGGGCGCTGCTCTACCGGCCAGCGGACGCCGAGATCGCGATCGCGCGCATCAAGGGTGGAGAGGTGACGCTGACACCCGAGGGGCCAGCGATCATTCTGTGCACCGACGGTGTCCTCGCCGTCACCGGTGGGACGTCGTCGATCACGCTCACACGCGGTGAGGCGGCTCTCGTGTTGCCCGACGAGGGCACCCTGACCCTTTTGGGCGGGAGCGGTTTCTTGGCGGCAAGCCGCAGCCGGTAGCGTTAGCCCCATGACCTGGCTCGTGACCGGCGGCGCCGGCTATATCGGGGCGCACGTCGTGCGTGCTCTTCAGACGGCTGACCTCGCGTGTGTCGTGCTCGACGACCTTTCGACCGGTCACGAGAGCTTTGTGCCA
>JANOED010000187.1:0-3793 GCA_031413035.1 Leifsonia sp.
AGCGCGGGTCGATGCATCGAGGCGATGAGCCCGCGGTGCAGCAGATAGCCGGTGAGTTGCTCAAGCAACTCGGGTGGCCCGTGGAAGATCGGAACGTCGTACGCCCCGGTCAGTTCGAGAGCCTCGCCGATCGAACCACCCAGTGCGAGAACTGACCTCGGCCGGTGTCCGGCGCGCAGCGCGCGCTCCAGTACAAGCGCCGACTCGGCGAGGTAGAGACCGTGCTCGGTTCCTTGCGCCTTCTTGAGGGCGACATCCGTCTGGTGGGAGTAGTCGGCGAGGCGCGGGTCGTCGAGGTCGGCAATTTCGATAACGGGCATGGCCTGAGTCTGGTGCCGCTCAGGCGAGCGTGACGCCGGCCGCGGCCATTGTCTCGAGTGCCGTCGCGCTTGTCTTGGGGGCGACGCCTGCGACAAGGTCGGTGAGCACGCGAACCGTGCGCCCGGCCTGACGTGCATCCAACGCTGAGGCGAGCACGCAGTAGTCGGTCGCGATTCCGACGACGTCGATTTCGGAAACGTCGAGTCGATCAAGTAGAGCCGCGACCGTCTCGCCGTCATCGGTCGTGCCCTCGAAGATCGAGTAGGCGGGCTTGCCCTGACCCTTGCGGACATGCACGTCGATCAGTGTCTCGTCGATCGCCGGATGGTAGTCGGCACCCGGCGTTCCTGCCACGCAGTGCTTAGGCCAGGTGTCGACGAAATCGGGAGTCGCGTGGAAGTGACCTCCGTTGTCGCTGTGGCCGTCGTGCCAATCACGTGAGGCAATCACGACGTCGTAGCGGTCGGGATGCTCGGTGAGCAATCGCGTAATGCCCTCAGCCACAGCGGCGCCACCGGTAACCCCAAGAGCTCCACCCTCGGTGAAGTCGTTCTGAACGTCGATGATGAACAGGGCGCGTGTCATCAGTTGTTGCAGGGCATCAGTTGTTGGAGAGGTTGTCGCCACAGGTGAACAGGCCAGTAGCGAGAGTGTCCTGAGCTTCTTTAGCGTCCTCGGTGATTCCCTCACGAATCGAGTAGAACGCGAACGCGAGCGGAGTGCCATCGGCCGCGTTTACGATGCCCGCGAGTGAGTACTCGGTATCGAGCCAGCCAGTCTTGGCGATGACTGCGCCGGCGGCGACCTCGTTGGGTCCGTTGAAACGTGAGGCTAGGGTTCCGGACTGGCCCGAGACGGGCAGGCTGGAGTAGATGAGGCCAAGGTCTTGCTCGTTGGCCCGAATTTTGATCATCAGTGCGGCGATGTACTGGGGCGAAACCGCATTCAGGTCGCTCAGACCGGAACCGTCGCGAATCACTAGGGTGCTGGTGTCGACTCCGTACTCGACGAGCGCCCCCGGTATGGCGCGCGCCAGCGACGACGACGACCCGTCGAAGCCCATTGCTTTGGAGACGACACGCGCAAGGTTCTCGGCGAGTACGTTGTCGCTCGACCTGAGCATCTGGCTGATCAAGGTGCTCACCGGCTGCGACGCAACGGATGCCAGCACGGTCGAACCTACGGCCGCCCCGGTGGAGAACGTGACATCGCCGAGTCCGGCTTCGTCTGCAAACGCGCGGCCCGCATCGCCGATCGGGTCGGTGGTCCGATAACTCACGCTCGCGGTGGGGTCGGAACGCCCACCGTCGACCATCAACGCGGTGACCTGAGCCTGGTAGCCGTCATCCTGCTCTTTGCGCAACCACGACGAATCCCAGTTGTCAGCGGGATCCCACATGGTCGAATCGAGCACGATCTCGGTTATCGGAACCCCGGGGTGCAGTTCTTCGTACTTGGCCATCGCCGACTGGGCAAGCGTCGACAGTTGCGGTGCACCCTCGTAGAACGATCCGGTCGTGGTTGCGAGAGTGGGGTCGCCCCCGCCCTTGAGAACGATGACGCCGGGGTTGGAACCATCAATCACCTGGGTGGTGAGTTGGCCGCCAGGCGGTTGTGTTCCTTGCCGCCGCTGAACGCGGCGTCCAGATCAACAACGTGGATGCGCGGTGCACCCGCCGCGGCGAAGGCGGCCGCCAATTCCCATGGACTGTCCGAATAGATCGTGGCCGTGTCGCGTTGCCCTTGACGCAGCCGTACGGCCTTGCCGCCCAATAGATCGATCGCCGGGAAGATCAACATGGCGCGCCTTATACACCGGCAGCCGCGCCGCGCGCCGCACGCGCGACGAGATCCTATCGCAGCTACGCGGTAACGAACGCCGTCAGTAGGGCCAGCCCGGCGTCCTGGCTTTTTTCGGGGTGGAACTGGCAGGCGAACAGGTTGTCGCGGGCGACCGCCGCGCAGAACGGGACGCCGTGTTCGGTTTCAAGCGCGACATCCTGGGGACGGTCGGGCACCGCGAAGTAGCTGTGTACGAAATAGAAATAGGTTCCGTCGGGCACGTTGCGCAGCACGCGCGTGGCTCCGGCCGAGCGTTTCAATGTGCTGTTCCAACCCATGTGGGGCACCTTCAGTCCGGGGCGGTCGGCAAAACGTCGAACGGTGCCGGGCAGGACGCCCAGGCCCCGGCAACTGGGATCCTCCTCGCTGCCCTCGAACAAGACCTGCAAACCCAGGCAGAGACCCAGATACGGCTTGCCGGCGCGAATGCTTTCCAGCACGGCCTCCCGCAGCGCGCCCCCGTTGCGTGATAACCCCGCGATGCAACCGCCGAACGCGCCCTGACCGGGCACGACGATCTTGTCGGCGGCGGCGACGATGTCCGCGTCGGACGTAACGACCACGTCGGCGCCCGCCCGCGCCAGCGCTTTCTCCACGCTGCGCAGGTTGCCGCTACCGGTATCGGCGACGGCGATGCGGGGTCTGGCGAAGGCGGCTGCTGACGAAGTCGAAGTCATGAAGGGCGGATCGTACGACAAGGGAACGCGGAAGCCTAAGATGAGACCTCCTTCCGCGCCGGCGACGCTGTTCATTTCGGGGTCGGCCCGTAGTAGGAACTGGCGTTACGTGCAGCGGCGGGTCGTCGGATATGTGCAGCCGGGCGGTTTGGGCGTCCCGCCATGGCTGTTTCGCCTCCTGCCGACCGCGATCCTGTTCCTGGAACTGGCGTGCGCGGGAAGGCGAATCGGCGATCGGTCCGCGACGCCGGTCGCACCTGCCGTCGCACCGGACGCAACCAGCCGCTGGCGGATTCTTCAGTCGCGCCACTTTGAACTGATGACGGATCACAACCTTTCGGACGCGCAGCGCATCGTGCGCGATCTCGAGGAGTATTTCGCGGGGCTGGTCGCGGTGTGTTGTCGCGGGCCCCTGCCGGACCCGGAGGCGATACCGGTCGTGGCGCTGGCTGAGCGCGGTGAAATCAAGCGCTATCTCGCGTCTTGGTCCGAGGGCGTCTTCTTCTCGCGCCTTCCGTATCGGCCGTTCATCCTTATTGGCGCCGGCGAACACGGAAGCGGCGGCGTGATCGTTCGTCACGAACTGGTCCACTACATCACGGATCTGGCGATCGCCCGTGCTCTGCCCACCTGGTACGCGGAGGGCCTCGCGACCTACTTCGAGAGCATGGCCTACGATCGCGAACGTGGTCGCTTGCTGCTTGGCCGCGCCGAGTTGTCCAGGGTCATGCTGCTGCAGAAGGTCGGTCCTCACGTGCCGGTGGCCGATCAGATGGGCGATCGCGCGCGGTCAACGATCGAATCCAATTCCGAACGCGCGTACGCAACGTGTTGGTTGCTGGTGCACTTTCTCATTCACGAAGTGCCCGACGTGTACATGGCGTACCAACGGGCGCTCGGCGAAGGTGGCGATGCGACGGACGCATGGCAGCGTGCCACCTCCCCCGAGTTCA
>JANOED010000188.1:0-5810 GCA_031413035.1 Leifsonia sp.
CCATCCCGGCGGGCCGCGCGTGCTCGACGCGTTCGCCAGCTCGCTGAACGTTCCGGTCGAGGCGTTTGCGAGGTCGTGGGCGTCGCTGGACCGTGTCGGCAACCTCTCGTCGGCCGCGGTTCTGCACGTGCTGGCTGACGCATTGGTCGAGGGGCAGCCGCCCGGGTCCACAGGGTTGCTGTTCGCGCTCGGCCCCGGCGTGAGCGCCGAGTTCGTGCTCGTGGAATGGCCGGCATGAGCGTCATCCTGTACATCGGTTTCGTGCTCGCCACGGCCGGTGAGCGCATCTATGAGCTCGTGGTCTCGCGGCGCAACGCTGACACTGCGTTCGCGCAGGGCGGGCAAGAATACGGGCAGCGGCACTTCCCTTGGATGGTCGCCCTGCACACGGGTCTTCTGTTGGCGTGCATCGCCGAGGTGGTGTTGCTCGATCGGCCGTTCATCCCGTGGCTGGGCTGGCCAATGCTCGCGATCGCGATGGCATGTCAGTTCGCGCGCTACTGGATCATCGCGTCGCTGGGTTCGCAGTGGAACACGCGGGTGATCGTGATTCCCGGCGCGGCTCGTGTCGTCGGCCGCGGCTTGTATCGCTGGTTCAAGCACCCGAACTACGCAGTAGTCGCGATCGAGGGAATCGCTCTGCCCCTCGTGCATACCGCTTGGATCACTGCAATTGCCTTCACACTGCTCAACGCGGTGCTGCTGCTGGGGTTCAGGATTCCGACCGAGAACCGGGCGCTGCGGGAACTCGCGTGAAGCCGGTCGTCGACGTCGACGTCGTTGTCGTTGGCGGCGGACCGGTCGGGTTGGCCACAGCTATCGAGGCGCGACTGGCGGGGCTCACGGTCGCGATCGTCGAGCCGCGGGCGGGGGCAATCGACAAGGCGTGCGGCGAGGGCTTGATGCCGGGTGCGATTCCCCTGCTGCACCGGCTTGGCGTGGACCCCGAGGGGATGCCGCTGCGCGGGGTGAGCTATCGCTCGGGCACCCGGCGTGCCGACCACCTCTTTCGAACCGGGGAAGGTCGCGGAGTGCGCCGCACTACCCTGCACACCGCACTCGCAAGCCGTGCGGCCGAGCTAGGGGTGGACTGGGTCGACGCACGCGTCGACTCGATCGAACAAACCGCTGACTCCGTGATCGTTGGTGAGGTGACCGGTCGCTGGCTGATTGCGGCCGACGGGCTGCACTCCACCGTGCGCAGGCTGACCGGTCTTGACCGACCCACGCGCCGCCACCGGCGCTTCGGCTTGCGCCGCCACTACGCGGTGGCCCCCTGGTCTGACCTGATCGAGGTCTACTGGTCGGCTCGCGCCGAGCTCTACGTCACCCCCGTCGCCCCCGACACGGTCGGCATCGCGGTACTCGGTCCCACCCGAACCAACCTCGACGAAGCGATCGCGAGTGTGCCCGAACTGGCCGAACAACTCGCCGACAAAGCCTTTGTGAGTGACGTGCGCGGGGCCGGACCGTTTCGGCAGCGTGCCACGGCGCGCACGTCAGGTCGGGTTCTGCTCGTGGGGGATGCCTCGGGCTACGTCGACGCGATCACCGGGGAAGGGCTGCGGCTCGGCTTTGAGCAGGCGCGTCTCGCGATCGCAGCCATTGTGGCCGAGGATCCTGCGCGCTATGAGCGCGAGTGGCGGCGGGCGACCCGAGACTTCAGGGTGCTGACCGACGGGTTGGTTCGGGCAGCGAACTCGCCGCTGCGCTCCGCGATCGTGCCGGCGGCGTCTCTACTTCCGCGGGTGTACGGGGGGATCGTGGAGCGGTTGGCGCGCTAGGCGGGCGCCGCGGCATCCACCTTGGGACCGCGGCTGCGGATTAGGAATCCGAAGGCCGCCGCCACGAAGAACATCAGCACACCGTAGACAGCGGCCGGCAGCGACATCTCGATGTTGCCCAATACCGTCTGCGCGATCACGATGGCGAGAGTCGCATTGTGGATGCCGATCTCGAACGAGCTCGCCACCGCCTGCTCGTGGCTGACGCGGAACAGTCGCGGAACGAGGAATCCGATGCTCAGGCTGAGAAGACAGAACAGCACAGTGATGCCGGCCAAAGCCCCAATGTTGTCGAGCAGAAGCGTCAGATTTGAGACAACCGCTCCTGCGATGACGATGGCGAGGATGATGACGGAGGCAATGCGAACCGGCTTGTCCATGCGGGCAGCGAACTGCGGCTTCCACCAGCGGATCAGCATTCCCAGAGCGACCGGCAACAAGACGATCGCGAAGACCTCGAGTGCCTTCACCAACTGGATCCCGACCTGACCGTCGCCGGGGTCGAAGTAGGCGATCGAGAGATTGACGATGAGGGGGAGCGTAAAGACAGCGATGATCGAGTTGATCGCGGTCAGCGAGATGTTCAGCGCGATGTCGCCACGGAACAAGTGGCTGTAGAGGTTCGCCGTGGTTCCGCCAGGCGATGCGGCCAGCAACATCATGCCCACCGCGAGCACGGGCGGTAGCTGGAAGGCGAGCACCAGCCCGAAGCACAGCGCTGGCAGAATCACGAGCTGGCAGACGAGTGCGATGAGCACCGCCTTGGGCTGCTTCGCTATCCGGGCGAAGTCGCCGAGAGTGAGGCTGAGGCCAAGCCCGAGCATGATGATGCCGAGGGCGACCGGAAGCCCGATGGTGGTCAACGCTGATCCCATGCGGCTATCTAAGCGCGAAAGTGGCGCGCTGGGTACGATTCGTTGAATGAAACGGTTCCGGCGAATCATGTTGATCGCGCTCGCCAGCGGAATCCTTGCGTTCATCGTCGTTCCCTATCTGATTCCGTTCGAGTCCAGTGGCACCCTCACCGCGGCCGAGGCCGCGGGGCCCGAAGCCGATTTCGTCACACTCGCTGGCCTCGAGGTGCACATTGAGACGGTCGACTACCGCGGCGAAGGTGACGGCGAGCCGCCCCTGATCGTGTTGCTGCACGGATTCGGCGCGAGCACGTTCTCCTGGCGCGAGGTGCTCGAACCCCTCGCACAAGCGGGAGACGTCATCGCCTACGACCGACCGGGCTTTGGTTTCACGGAGCGGCCCAGCTCGTGGGAGGGCGTCAACCCCTACGGAACGCCCGGCAATCTCGACCTGCTCGGCGCTGTACTGACCGAATTCGCCCCGAGCGACCGCGAGGTGATCCTGATCGGGCACTCCGCCGGGGGTACTATCGCGGCGGAGTTCGCGCGGACCAACCCCGGTTCTGTCGACTCGCTCGTGCTCGTCAGCCCCGCTGTCTACTCGACCGGTGGGGTGCCGGGCTGGCTCGCCCCGGTGTTGAGTTTCGGGCCGATCGACCGGCTGGGCCCCATTCTCGTCGGCGGCATAGCGTCATCTGGCGAAGAGCTGCTGCGCCAGAGTTTCTTCGACCAGTCGCTGCTCACCCCGGAGGTCTACGACGGATATCGGCGACCCCTGACTGTAGGCGGTTGGGAAGAGGGGTTGTGGCGATTTGTCGCGGCACCGCGCGATAACGACCTAGCGGGCAATCTGGGTGCAATCGAACAGCCGACGCTTGTCGTCACCGGAATCGCAGACACGGTCGTCCCGACTGCTGACACCGAGCGGTTGGCTGGTGCGCTGCCCTACGCCGAACTCGTGCTAATCCCCCGGGCAGGTCACCTTGCTCACGAAGAGACCCCCTCGGCATTCATCGACGCCGTCGTCGGATGGCTCAATGGCGCGGCGCCGTAGCCGCCAACGCCCGCGGTCGCCTCGTCACGCCAGAAGAAGCGGTGCAAGCTCGCTCGGGTGATCGACCGTGTGGATCGCGCCCTCCGCTTCCTCGGGCGATCCGTACCCCCACGTCACGAAGATCGCGGGGATTCCGTGCGCAGCAGCGCCCTCAACGTCGTAGTCGCGATCGCCGACCATCACCGGGCGGCTTACGTCAACCCCGATCATCCTGAACCGGGTGAGCGCTTCAGCGATCACGTCTTTCTTCGCGCTGCGGATTTCGTCTATTGACGCCCCCGAAATGACCCTGAAGTTCGCCGTCAGGTTTCCGTGGTCGAGAATGATGGATGCCGGAAACTCGGGTTTCGACGTTGCCAGCGCCAGCGGCACTCCAGCGTCGTGGATCGACCGCAGAATCTCCGGGATACCCGCGAAGATCGGGCTACTCGTACCCCCGTTCTCCATGTAGTGATCGCGGTAGATCGCCAAGGCGATCGCCGACTCCTCGGGCGTCATCCCGGCCCGGTCGCGGAACGAGTCGAGAATCGGCGGACCGACCCATTCGCGCAACTCATCCGTTGTTGGAACCGGCAGACCAAGATTCTCGAACATGTAACCCAGGGAGGCCGTGATGCCCGGTGCCGAGTCAGCAATCGTCCCGTCGAGATCGAACAGAATGCAGGTCCAGTTGGGCGAAGTCACTACTTCAGAATAGGCGGCTATCCGAATCGTCGAGCCCGCGCATGGCGTCGTAGTCGAGCAGCAGGCATCGGATGCCGCGGTCGCCCGCAAGCGTTCGTGCTTGTGGCTTGATCTCCTGTGCCGCGAAAACGCCGACCACGGGGGCCAGCAGCGGATCCCGGTTCATGAGTTCCAGGTAGCGGGTCAACTGTTCGACGCCATCGATGTCGCCGCGCCGCTTGATCTCGACGGCGATGCTGGTGCCGGAGGCATCCACAGCCAGAATGTCGACGGGACCGATTGCGGTCACATACTCGCGCCGCACCAGCCGGGTGCCCTCACCGAGCAGTTCGATCTGTTCGGCGAGCAGCTTCTGGAGGTGGGCTTCGACGCCGTCTTTCTGCAAGCCCGGGTCGTGGCCGAGCTCGTGGGCGCTGTCGTGCAGCACCTCGTGAATCGAGATCACGAGCAGGTCGGCGGTCTTGGCCTGCGCGACTTTCCAGATCTCGACAACCCCGCTGTCGGCCTGCTCCGGCTCGGGGTCGAGCACCGCAATCGTGCAGGGCGGACTCATCCAGTTGAGAGGCTTGTAGCTCAGCGAGTCAGAGTGCACAAGAACGCTGCCGTCGGCCTTAACGACGAGCAACCGGGTCGCGAGTGGAAGGTGCGCGCTGAGTCGCCCGGCGTAGTCGACGGAGCACCGGGCAATGACGAGACGCACTCGATCAGCCTACGACTCGTCGCTTAGCGGCGGCCGCGACGCGGGGTGCTGAACCGAGCAGCGCCCAGCGCGGCCATGCCCGCTGCAACGAGGATGAGAGACAACGTCAATGCAGCGGAGACCGTCGCGCCCGTGGACGCAAGCCCGCCTTTGTCGGCGTCGCTGGCGAGTACCGTCGCGATGTCGAGGTTCACGAGTTGCTCATCGAAGACCACGCTGCCTACCGCGCCAGAAACGGCTACTCCGGTGGCGCGAATCGTGCGTGAAATAGTTCCAGTCGCGGAATCCATCGCAGTCACCGTGTACAGAGCGTCTGCCACACAGGTCGTTGACTCACCCGGCGCCAAGCTCGTGTCGGTGCATGTCACGGCGCCGAAAACGGGATCGAGGATGGCGAGAGTGGTGAGATCCGCGTTGCCGGTGTTCACGACGACGAAGCGTGCTCGCAGCTGATTTCCGACCACGATCGGTGAGCTTGGGCCGGCAGCGCTGACGTTCAGATGGGAGACAGAGACTCCGATCGCGGGCGCCAGCGCGGCGGTGGCGATCGTTGCAAGGGACTCGATCGCGTCGATCGGGTCGGCTCCAAACGGAGGCGTCGCGCGAGCGGTTGCACCGTTTGACACTGATCCGACCACGAGGTCGGCCGTCGTCACGGTTCGGAGCGCCGACCCCGTGCACGCTGCGGTTTCACCCACGGCGAGCGTTGTGGGTAGGCAGGTGATCGATCCACC
>JANOED010000189.1:0-3540 GCA_031413035.1 Leifsonia sp.
GATCACGACCAACCCGAGGTCTTTGAAGGCGATGCCCTGGCTGAGGAGTCGGTGGGTTCCGATGACGACATCGACCGTGCCATCCGCGAGGCCGGCGATTGTCTCCTTCGCTTCCTTGTCACTTTGGAACCGGCTGAGCGCACGCAGGTGGATCGGGAAGCCGGCGAATCTTTCTGCGAATGTTTCCATGTGCTGGCGAACGAGAAGGGTCGTCGGCACAATCATCGCGACCTGCTTGCCGTCTTGAACCGCCTTGAACGCGGCACGCACTGCGACCTCGGTCTTGCCGTAGCCGACGTCACCGCTGAGCAGACGATCCATCGGGATTGGCCGCTCCATGTCGGCCTTGACCTCTTCGATCGTCGTCAGCTGGTCGGGAGTCTCGGCGAACGCGAATGCCTCTTCGAGTTCGTGCTGCCACGGAGTATCCGGGCCGAAGGCGTGACCCTTGCTCGCCATGCGGGCCGAATAGAGCTTGACGAGCTCGACGGCTATATCGCGCACCGCCTTGCGCGCCTTGCCCTTCGCAGCAGCCCAGTCGCTTCCGCCCATCTTGCTGAGCGCAGGTGCTTCGCCGCCCACATAGCGGGTGAGGAGGTCGAGCTGGTCGGTCGGCACGTAGAGCTTGTCACCCGGGTAGCCGCGCTTGTTGGGCGCGTACTCGATCACGAGAAACTCGCGTTGAGTCTTGATGGCGTTGCGACCACCGGTGCTGACCTCGCGCTGCACGAGCTCGACAAACTTGCCGATGCCGTGGGTGTTGTGCACCACGAAGTCGCCCGCCTTCAGCTGCAACGGGTCGACAACGTTGCGGCGACGGCTGGCAAGCTTCTTGACCTGCCTCGTGTCGTAGCCTGCTGAGCGACCGAAGAACTCGGACTCGGTGAGCAGGGCAAGCTTCACCTCGGGAAGTTCAAAGCCCGACTCCACGGATGCCTGCAACAGGTACGCGACGCCCGCTTCGGCGGATTCGCTCCCTGAGGTTCTCGAAGGGAACACATCGACCACGCGGCCCGCCAGCTCGTGCTCCGCGAGAACGTCGGAGGCACGCTCGACCATTCCCGGGCCCTGGGCGACAACAACCACTGTCCACCCGTCGCGCAGGAGGTCGGCAACGTGCCCGAGAGCGCCATCGGGCTGGCCAGCGAAACTGGGCACCGAGCGGGCGTCGATGCGCACGTACTCGTCGTCGTTCGCTTCGAGTGCCTCAGCGGCCGAGAGCACTGCCTCAGCGGCCGAGATCCCTGCCTCTGCGGCCGGTCCCTGAGGCTCTCGAATGGCGTCACCGCTATCGAATCCACTCAGCGTCCACCACGGCCGCTCCCCCGCAGTCGCTCGCAGCGAAGCGAGCGTCACGAAATCGCCGGCGGCAAGGTCTGCCTTCAGGGTGCTCGACAGGTCGATCGGAGCCTGCGCTCCGGCGGTCGCCGCGCTCCACGCTGCAGCGAGAAACTCGCGGTTCGTCTCAACGAGGCTGGCGGCGCGCGACACAACTCGCTCGGGCGAGAGCACGGCGATCGCGGCATCCGCGGGCAGGTAGTGGGTCAGCGGTACCAAGCGGTCGACGAGCGCGGGCGCCAGTGACTCCATGCCGTCAACCGGGATGCCTTCGGCGATCTTCGCGAGCATGGTCGACAGGCTCGGAAACTCGTGCAGCATCTCACGCGCGCGCTGACGCACCGGTTCGCTGAGCAGCAGTTCGCGGCTGGGCGCGAGTTCGGCGTGCTCAATGTCTCCGGGCAGAGATCGCTGATCGGCGACCGAGAACGCGCGCAACTGCTCGAGCTCGTCGCCGAAGAAGTCCAGGCGCAACGGATGCTCGTCGGTCGGCGCGAACACGTCGACGATGCCGCCGCGCACAGCGAACTCGCCCCGCCGGGTCACCATATCGACCCGGGTGTAGGCGAGCGCGACGAGCCGCGAACTCAGCTGGGCGAGGTCATAGCCGCGACCGCCCTTGGTCAGGGTGACCGGCTCGATCGACGTGAGGTTGTCGGCAAGGGGCTGCAACGCGGCTCGCACGCTCGCGACGAGAACGAACTGGCCGTGAGGATTCTGCTCCCACGAACGGATGCCACGCAGCGCCGCAATTCGTTTGCCGACGGTCTCGGCGCTCGGGCTGAGCCGCTCGTGCGGCAGCGTCTCCCACGCCGGGAACTCGACGATCTGCGCCTCCGGCAGGTAGCTGGCCAACGCGCGGCTCAGCGCCTCGGACTCGCGCCCCGTGGCCGTGATCGCCAGGAGTGCCCTTGCGCGGGCATCCCGAGTGAGAAGTCCGGCCAGCAGCGGCGCGCGGAGGCCCTCAACGAGCGAGAAGTCGGCGCTGCGCCGCGACATTTCTAGGGCGCCCTCGAACGTGCGGGCGCGCGAAAGCCCCGTGATTAATCCGTCGAGAGTCACCGCACGAGTCTACGTCCGCCCGCCGACCCGCAAGGCGGGTCGAGCTTGTCGAGACCTCACCAGCGCATGCCGCAGCGCCGATTTGCTAGATCGACTCACGCCAGAGCGTGATGGCGATATCGACGAGCTCAACGGTGTCGATCTCGCGGATCACAGCGTCCGGAACCAACTCAAAATCTTCGACCCCACCGCCGGGAAGGCTCCATCCGGAGCCAGCAGCACTATTCCAGTGGCTCAGCAGAATCGCGTTGTCGCGCACGACGACACCGTCGGCCCCGATCCGCACATCCACTCGTCGAGCTTAGGCGGGTGCCGGCGTTCGTCGATATGCCTACCCGTCCCGCAACTCCCGCGATCGGCTCAACCCGGCCAAGTCGTGGAGCCGACCCTCGATGAGCGCCAGTCGTTTCGCGCGGCTCCAGCCTTGTAGCTGCTTCTCTCGCGACCACGCTTCATCGATCCGCTTGAATTCCTCGAACCAGACGAGAGTGACGGGCTGGCGTTTCGCCGTATACGCGCCGCCCACTCCGGCGACGTGTTGGCCGAGACGGGCATCCAGTGATCGGGCGCTGCCGACGTAAAACGAGCCGTCGCCGCACTGAAGCATGTAGGTGTAAGGCATCCGAGCAGCGTGGCCGCCGTGCGCGCAGGATGGGGCCCGCGCCGCCTGATTGTGGACGGCACCTGCTGGGTGAGCGTTGGTGAGGTCTCGACAAGCTCACCCGCCTAAGGGTCGACCCGCCGGATGCGCTGGGGAGGTCTCGACAGGCTCGACCCGCGTAGAGCGTCGGTGAGGTCTCGACAAGCTCGACCCGCCTAAGGGTCGACCCACCTGAACACATTGGGGAGGTCTCGACAGGCTCGACCCGCCTTGGCGCTCGACCCGCCTCAGCGCGGCGAGTGGAACTTGAGTTGCGCGGCGGTGAGTCCGTCGTGAGCAATGGACTCGACGGCATCCGCCGCATCGGTCAACGCCGAGGGCAGCAGCTCGCGCTCGGCCGCGGTGAAGTCGCGGAGCACATAGTCGGCCGCGGGCTGACGGCCGGGCGGACGCCCAATGCCGATTCGAACTCGAGTGAAGTCGCCGGTTCCGATCGCGGCGATGATGTCGCGCAGGCCGTTGTGACCGCCGTGACCGCC
>JANOED010000190.1:0-10260 GCA_031413035.1 Leifsonia sp.
ATGCGCGCGTCGTTCAGCTGGGTCTTCAGGTCGCCAACGCCGGTGAGCGACGCCTTCTCCGCCTTCCAGCGGGCCTCGAGCGCGTCGAGTTCTTTCTGCCGGTCGGCGAGATCCTCGCGGAGCTTCTCGAGGCGTGCCTTCGACGCGTCATCCTTTTCCTTCTTGAGAGCCAGTTCCTCGATGCGCAACCGGTCGACAGCGCGCTTGAGCTGATCGATCTCGGTCGGGCTGGAATCGATCTCCATCTTGAGTCGGGAGGCGGCCTCGTCGATCAGATCGATCGCCTTGTCGGGCAGCTTGCGCCCGGAGATGTATCGGTTACTCAGGGTGGCTGCCGCCACCAGCGCAGAGTCGGCAATGGCGACCTTGTGGTGGGCCTCGTAGCGCTCCTTGAGCCCGCGAAGGATCGCGACGGTGTCTTCCACACTCGGCTCGCCCACGAACACCTGCTGGAATCGGCGCTCGAGCGCGGCATCCTTCTCGATGTACTGGCGGTACTCGTCGAGCGTCGTCGCGCCGATCAAGCGCAACTCACCGCGGGCGAGCATCGGCTTCAGCATGTTCGCCGCCGCGACCGAACCCTCGCCACCACCCGCACCCATCAGCGTATGCAACTCATCGATGAAGGTGATGATCTG
The DNA here is from genome assembly GCA_031413035.1 of Leifsonia sp. Lineage (GTDB taxonomy): Bacteria > Actinomycetota > Actinomycetes > Actinomycetales > Microbacteriaceae > Rhodoglobus. The sequence goes on from JANOED010000190.1 coordinate 639, forward strand.
CCCGTCGGACTCGTTGATCTCCTTGAGCACTGCCTTGAGGCGCTCCTCGAATTCGCCGCGATATTTGGCGCCCGCGACGAGTGCCGCGAGGTCGAGTGCGACAAGCTGCTTGTCTTTCAGCGAATCAGCGACGTCTCCCGCGACGATGCGCTGGGCGAGACCCTCAACGACGGCCGTCTTGCCCACACCGGGCTCGCCGATCAGCACGGGGTTGTTCTTGGTGCGGCGGGTCAACACCTGGCTGACCCGCCGAATCTCAGCGTCGCGCCCGATCACCGGGTCGAGCTTGCCGCTGCGAGCGATGTCGGTGAGGTTGACACCGTATTGCTGCAGCGCGGACTTCTGCTCGTCATCGGTGCTCGGTGCACCCTGCATGTTTGCCATGGTTAGCGTTTCCTTGATCGTGTAACAGTGAACTTCGAGTTGCGACTCAGCTCGTCGGTCGGCCCGACCACCCGGGTCAGTTCGGCTCGATAGCTGAGGTGGGAGTTGAAGACAGTGACGAGTTCGCCGCCGGGGCCCAGGGTTCGCGCGGCTGCTGCGAACAGCTTCGAGGCGGCCCCCGTGTGCAGGGTCGCCCCCAGATGGAAGGGCGGATTCAGTAGCACGAGATCGAGACTGCCTGCCGGTTGCGCGCTCAGGGCATCATCGCGCGAGACCGTGATGTTACCGAGGTTGTTCGCGGCAGCCGTTGCGGCAGCGGATGCCACAGCCGACGCCGAGACATCGGTGGCGAGAACCTCGAGGCGAGGCCGAGCCTGCGCAAGCACGGCGGCAACCACGCCGGAGCCGCAGCCGAGGTCGGCGGCGGCCGTGGCATCCGGAGCCGATGTCGGTAGCGCAGCCAGCAGAGCTCGGGTTCCGATGTCGATCTTGGTACCAGCGAATGTGCCACCCGTCTCGCAGACCCATATTCCGAGATCGGCATGGAACTCGCGTCGCACCGAGGGTGGTTCGCTCGGCAGAGGCTCGCTCGCAATCAGCAGCCTCGACTTCTGCCGAGCGTGCGTCACGTCGACGCGAGCGAAGTAGCGCGCGAGCACTTCGTTCATCGCGGTCGTCATGTGCTTGATGCGTCCGCCGGCATACACCCGAACATCGGGGGCAGCGGAGCTCGAGATCCACGCCGCGAGATCGTCAAGCGCGTCGAGGCTGCGCGGCAACTGCATCAGCACAACACGCGCGCCCTTCAGCAATCCGTCGCCCAGCGGCAGGTTCTCGTAGTCATCGAAGGCCACCGCCTCGGCGTTGGCGGCGAGCGCACGCTCGGCAACGAGCGAGTCCTGAGACACCCGGATGCCCCGGCACCCGAACAGCGCAGCCGCGCCCAAGGTGAGAGCGCCATGAGTATCGCCAATGACCACAACCTCGCCAGGCCCGGAATCTCGCAGCAGCTCAGCCGACTCATCGAGAATGAGCCGGTCGCTTGCGTCGACCGCGTGCAGGTTCGGCGCCTCCACATCTGGCCAGCGCTGCAGCGTGGCGAAGTCGAAGGTCGTGATCACACTCAACCCCGTCGCAGCGGTCGCCAGACGACGACCTGGTTCGAACGCTGAGCACGCGCACCGGCGCGCAAAGAGACCACCTCGCCCTGAGTGCCAGCCGCGAAGACGCGGCGCCCAGGGCGCGCGAGCAATTCATCGGCGAGGGCGTGCTCAAGTTCTCGAACCCGGCCGCCCAGCTCGGCAACCTGATTCTCGAGGTCGAGTATGCGGCGGATGCCCTCGAGGTTGAGCCCTTGGGCGCCGAGCGCCGCTATCTCGCGCAACTGTGCGACATCCCGCATCGAGTACCTGCGGGATTGGCCGGCAGTGCGCGTCGGACTCACGAGCCCGAGGCGATCGTACTGACGAAGCGTCTGCGGATGCATCCCGGCCAGCTCGGCCGCGACTGCGATGGCAAACACGGGCGAGAACTCGTCGAGTGGGGCCGACATTAGGCGCTCCTCATTAGTGGTCGCTCCTGGCCTTATCGATCAGCTCGGCCCGCGGGTTCTCGGGGGGCAGCGCGGCCTCGAACGCCCGCAAGTGGGCGGCCGCATCATCCGTGAGCCGGGCGGGTACCGCGACCGTGACCTCTGCGAGGAGGTCTCCTGAACCCTTCGCTGATGTCACACCGCGACCCTTTACGCGAAGGATGCGCCCGGTGGGAGTTCCGGGTGCCACTCGAAGCTTCACCGGCTCGCCGCCGAGGGTGGGAACCTCGATCGTCGCTCCCAGAGCCGCCTCGGCAAATGTCACGGGAACCTCGACGCGAAGGTTGAGACCGTCGCGCTCGAAGACCGGATGCTTGCGCACGGCCACCGTAAGCACCAGGTCGCCTGCGGGCCCACCGTCCATGCTCGGCTCGCCCTTGCCCTTGAGCTTGATCTTCTGTCCGTCGCTGACCCCGGCTGGGATCTTGACGTTGATCGGTGCACCACCAGCGGGCTGGAGCTTGATGGTTTCGCCGCGAATCGCGGTAACAAAGTCGAGGGTTGTTGACGCGGTGACATCCCGCCCTCTCGTCGGTCCTGTGCGGAATCCTTGAGTGCCGCCGGAATTGAACATCCCACCGAGGAGATCCTCGAAGCTCGTGCCCTGATAGGTACGCTGGCTGCCGCCGAACATCCCGCCAAAGACGTCTTCGAAGCCACCAGCTTGGCCGCCCGACGTGAAGCGGGCGCCCGAACCCATGGCTCGGATCTGGTCGTACTCACGACGTAGCTCAGGATCGGAGAGCACCGAGTGCGCCTCGCTGATCTCCTTGAACTTCGCCTCCGCCTTGGCGTCACCCGGGTTGGAGTCCGGATGATACTGGCGCGCGAGCTTGCGGTAGGTCTTCTTGAGGTCAGCCTCGGAGACATCCTTGGAGACGCCGAGCACGGCGTAAAAGTCCTTATCGAACCAGTCCTGACTGGCCATCCTCGTGCCTCCTCTCGGCTATTCGGCGGGAACCGAAACGGCTACCTTCGCGGGACGCACAAGGCGGTCCCCGAGAACGTAGCCGGGCTCGATCACGTCAGCGATGGTGTTCACCGTAACGTCAGGAGAGGGCAACTGCACGACGGCCTCGTGGAAGGCCGGGTCGAAAGGTTCGCCCTTCTCGCCAACCTGCTTGAGCCCGTACTTCTCGAATGAGCCGCGCAACTTCTGCGCGACGATCGTCAACGGCGCACCCTCGACGAGGTCGCCGTGAGCTTCGGCTCGGGCGAGGTCGTCCAGGGCTGGGATCAGCGATCGGATGACCTCGGCGATGACCGCCTCGCGATTTGCGACACGGTCGCGCTCAACTCGGGTACGGAAGTTGTGCAGCTCAGCCTGCGCGCGCAGCATGTCGGATCGCATCTCGGCAACCAGATCCTGAGCGGCCTGGTCGAGAAGCTCCTGATCTGCGGCGCTCAGCTCTTCGGCGTCGTCCTCACCGAGGGTGGAGGAGTCGTCAGACTCCTCCACCTCAGCGGCAGGCTCGCGAACATCGCCGGTCTCCGGATCAATGCGACGCTTGTCGCGGACCACTGGCTCTTGTGGTTCCTCTGGCGTGTTCTGCTTGTCGGCCATGGCTACTTCTTGGGCTCCTTGGGCTCCTCGGGCTCGTCCTCAACAACCTCGGCATCGACGATATCCTCGTCGCTGCCCTCGGCCGCAGGCTCCTCCGACTCAGCGTCTGGAGCTGACTCGGCGGCAGAGTAGATCGCCTCGCCGAGCTTCTGCTGGCTAGCCTGCAGTGCCTCGAACGCGGTCTTCACCGCGTCTTCGTCGTCGCCAGCGAGGGCGGACTTGAGGGCATCCACATCCGCTTGCACGTCACTCTTGACGTCAGCGGGGAGCTTGTCCTCATTGTCCTTGATGAGCTTGTCGACCGAATAGGCGAGCTGTTCAGCAGTGTTGCGGGTTTCGGCTGCCTCGCGGCGCGCCTTGTCCTCGGCTGCGTGCTCTTCACCCTCGCGCACCATGCGCTCGATGTCGTCCTTCGACAGCGAACTGCCTCCGGTGATCGTCATCGACTGCTCCTTGCCGGTGCCCTTGTCTTTGGCAGACACGTGCACAATGCCGTTCGCGTCGATGTCGAACGTGACCTCGATCTGCGGGATGCCACGGGGCGCCGGCGCGATGCCGGTCAACTCGAACGTTCCCAGGTTCTTGTTGTCGCGAGTGAACTCGCGCTCACCCTGGAACACCTGGATCGCCACCGACGGCTGGTTGTCATCGGCCGTCGTGAAGGTCTCGCTGCGCTTGGTCGGGATGGCTGTGTTGCGCTCGATCAGCTTGGTCATGATGCCGCCCTTGGTCTCGATACCGAGGCTCAGGGGGGTGACATCGATGAGCAGAACATCCTTGCGCTCGCCTTTCAGCACGCCGGCCTGGAGGGCGGCGCCGACAGCGACCACCTCATCCGGGTTGACGCCCTTGTTGGGCTCCTTGCCGCCGGTCAGCTTCTTCACGAGGTCGACGACTGCAGGCATGCGGGTGGAACCACCCACGAGAACGACATGGTCGACGTCCGCTACCTTGACACCGGCCTCCTTGATGACGTCCTTGAACGGCTTCTCGAGGCGGGCCAGCAGGTCGGCTGTCAGTTCTTCGAACTTGGCGCGGGTGAGCGTCTCGTCGAGGTTTGCCGGGCCGTTCTCCGTCAGGGATAGGTAGGGCAGCTGGATGGTGGTCGAGGTCTGGCTCGACAGCTCCTTCTTGGCCTGCTCAGCCGCTTCCTTCAGGCGCTGTTTGGCGATCTTGTCGCCCGAGACGTCAACGCCGGTGGTCTCCTTGAACTGCTTGATGAGGTAGTCGACGACACGGGCATCCCAGTCATCGCCACCGAGCCGGTTATCACCGGAGGTGGACTTGACCTGAATGGTCGAGAAGTCGTCATCCTTGCCCACCTCGAGGAGGGAGACGTCGAAGGTTCCGCCACCAAGGTCGAACACGAGGATCAGCTCGTCTTCCTTGCCCTTATCGAGTCCGTACGCGAGTGCAGCGGCAGTCGGCTCGTTGATGATTCGCAGAACGTTGAGTCCCGCGATCTCGCCGGCCTCCTTGGTGGCCTGGCGCTCGGCGTCGTTGAAGTATGCGGGAACCGTGATGACGGCATCCGTCACCGGTTCGCCGAGGTACTGCTCAGCATCGCGCTTCAGTTTCGCGAGGATTCGCGCGGAGATTTCTTGCGCGGTGTACTTCTTGCTGTCGATGTTTTGCTTCCAGTCCGTGCCCATGTGGCGCTTGACGGAGGCGATGGTGCGGTCGACGTTCGTGACGGCCTGACGTTTCGCAGTCTCACCCACGAGTGTCTCGGCGTCTTTCGTGAAGGCGACGACCGAGGGGGTGGTGCGGAAGCCTTCGGCGTTCGCGATGACGGTGGGTTCTCCACCTTCCAGAACTGCGACCACCGAGTTGGTGGTTCCCAGGTCGATACCTACTGCTCGAGCCATGTGCTCTTACTCCTTGTCTTAGATCCGCGGCCAGGTTGTTGAGTAGGGCCGCCGGAGGCGACCCGTGTCGAAACACTCGTGTTGAGTAGGCCGCTTGCGGCCGTATCGAAACATGAGTCGCGCTGCATCAAGTTTGCGGCCTGTGGATAACTCTTGTCAAGTCCAAGTTGAGTCGGCTCGACTCAAGGTGACGTTCGACCCTTCCGTCGATAGTGTGCAGACATGACAACGACGTCCGACAACCGCACCTGGTGGCAAAAGCTCGGCTCGCTTCCGTTTGCCGTAGCCATACTCGTAGCGTGCAACGCGCTCTACATGTTCTTGGTCGCGCTCGGCAACATCACCGACTACGACACCAATTTTGCGTTTGTGCAGCACGTGCTCTCAATGGATACCACCAACTTCGGTGGCGATCCCGGCACCGGCCTCGACCCCGATGTGATGTGGCGCGCGATCACCGAACCGGCGGTCTGGACTGTCGCCTACATCGGGGTGATCATCTGGGAGAGCCTGGCCGCCATTGTGCTCATCGCGGCCTGCTTCTACTGGCTGCGGGCATTCATCACGAACGGTACCTTCGACACCGCCCGCGCGATCTCGTCGATCGGTCTGCTAATGATCGTGGCCCTGTTCTTCGGCGGATTCATCACCGTCGGCGGCGAGTGGTTTCAGATGTGGCGCTCAACCTCGTGGAACGGACTTGACCCCGCGTTCCGCAACTCTGTGCTCGCCGCAATCACTCTCGTGCTGATCCACACGACCGCGCAAAGTTGGCTTCGAAAAGTTCACGTGGAGAACACCGCGAGCCAGTAGCGTGTGAGCATGACGGACGAGCTTCCCAACGCTGTGCAGCCCACTGACAAGACGGTTCCCATGCCCGCGAACACCCTCGCGATTGGCGTCATGGGGCTCGATCTGCAAGAGGGGCTCGTCGTGCCGCGCCGACGCGTCTTCGCGTGGGCGTTCTGGGACTGGGCGACCCAGCCGTTCAACACGGTGCTCCTCACCTTTGTGTGGGTGCCGAGCTACCTGACGAGCACGTTCTTCATCGACCCCGACGTGGTCGGCACGTCCGGAGAAGAGGCCGCCCTCGGCCAGCTCGCGAGCTCACTCGGGTATGGCGTCACCGTCGCAGGCCTTCTCATCGCGCTGCTCGCGCCAGTGCTCGGCCAGCGAGCCGACCGCGCGGGGCGCCAGAAGCTCCAGCTCTTTGTGTTTACGGCACTGCTCGTGCTGGCGCAGCTCGGACTCGTTTTCGTACAGCCCGGCGCCGAGTGGTTCTGGGTCGGTGTGTCCCTCATCGCTGTGGGCAGCGTGTTCGGCGAGATCGCCGGCGTCAATTACAACGCCCTGCTGATCTCGGTATCGACCCCCAAGACAATCGGCAAGGTGTCAGGGCTCGGATGGGGCTTCGGCTACTTGGGCGGAATCGTCGCGCTCACCGTCGTCGTCGGCCTCATTCTCGGTGGAGTTCTCGATGGGACCGCCGCATCAACCTTCCAGATGATCGCACTCGGCTGCACCATCTGGACGGTCATCTTCGTAATCCCGATCTTCCTGAGCGTCCCCGAGCCGCCGCATGACTTCAAGGGCGAGAAGGTCGGCTTCTTCCAGAGCTATGTCGAGCTAGTCCGCGGCATCATCCGCCTGTACAAGGAGACCCGCCCGACCTTCTGGTTCCTGCTGGCGAGTGCCGTCTACCGCGACGGCCTCTCCGCGGTCTTTACCTTCGGCTCGATCATCGCCGGTATTGTCTTCGGCTTCGGGTTCACTGACCTCGTGATCTTCGGGATCGTGCTCAACATTGTCGCCGGAATCTCGACGATTCTCGCGGGACGCCTCGATGACCGATTCGGGCCAAAGCGGGTAATCCTTGTCTCTGTGTTCGGCCTAGTCATCTGCACCCTCATCGTCTTCTTCTTCGCCGACCTAGGCAAGCCGCTGTTCTGGGCTGTCGGAATCGTGCTCGCAATATTCGTAGGCCCCGCCCAGGCGGCATCGCGCTCGTTCCTTGCTCGGGTGACCCCCGCGGGCCGGGAGGGTGAGATCTTCGGTCTTTACGCGACCACCGGGCGTGCAGCCGGGTGGATGGCCTCGCTGCTGTGGGGCGTGTTCATCGCACTCTCGGGCAGCCAGACCCTGTACGGCATCCTCGGGATCTCGCTCGTGCTTCTCGTGGGCGGCATCCTGCTGCTGTTCGTCAAGCCACCGGCTCGGGTGCACGAGAGCTAGTCAGGGTGAACCAGCGCGACAAGGCCGTCCTGCTCGACTCGCTTCACGTTCCGGGCGACCCGCTGATCGTGACCAACGTGTGGGATGCCGTAACCGCGCGAATTGTCGCCGCCGCTGAAGGCGTGAAGGCGATCGCGACGGCGAGTCACGCGGTGAGCTTCGCGCACGGCGTGGACGACGGCGAAGGTTTGACCCTCGACGAAGCCCTTTCCGCAGCACGCCGCGTGGTGGGCGCGGTCGACCTGCCCGTCTCCATCGACTTCGAGCGCGGCTACGCTGTGGATGCCGCGGCCGTGCAGCAGCACGTCGAGCAACTGATCGCGACGGGCGCCGTGGGGCTCAACCTCGAGGACACCGCCGCGGACGGCTCCCTCTACCCGCACGACCTGGCGGTCGCCCGGGTGGCGGCGGTGCGACGTGCGGCTGAGGCGACGGGCATCCCGATCGTGCTGAATGCCCGAGTTGATGCGCTCGTGCGTGGGGCCGAGTGGGACGAAATGGTGAGCCGCGCGAACGCCTATCTCGCGGCGGGCGCGCAGGTTGTGTTCGTTCTCGGCATCCGCGATGAGGCGAGCATCGCTCGCGCACTGGCGGCGATCGACGGGCGGGTGTCGGTTATCGCGAATCCGAAAGCCCCACCTCTCGCCCGCCTCGCGGAGTTGGGCGTGTCGCGGGTCAGCTTCGGGCCGGGCACGATGGGACTCACCCTCGCGCACCTGCAAGCCGCCGCAGCACAGCTCACCGCGCGCGGAAGGTACCCCGCCGAGCTCGCGTTCCCCTACTAGCGCTGCGGCCACGCCGCCGCGAAGCGCGTGAGCAGCGCGGCGAGTGTCTCCGTCTCGGCGGGGGTGAAGCCGGCGAGCGCCTCCGTGACCGCGGTGCGGCGGGATTCTCGCGCCGACTCGAGGAGGGCCCGACCGGCGTCGGTCACCGTGATGACGCTGCGGCGGGCATCCCGAGGGTCGACCGCGCGAACCACGAGACCGCGCTCGGCAGCATCGTTGACGAGGCGGCTCGCGCGGGGCTGATCGACGCCGATCGCGATCGCGACCTCAGAGATGCCCATGCGAGTCTCGGGGGATGCCGCGAGCAGTGCCTCAAGCAAGCGGAAGCGAGCAGCACCAGCGAGGCCTGGCGGCCCACCGCGGTGCCCGCCGGCCCAGGGTGGACCGCCCTCGCCCCAGGGTGGGGTGCCGCGGAATGAGCCATCCGCCCATGGCGGCCGACCGATTCCGTGTGGTCGTCCGTGGTGGCGCCGCCCCGAACGCAAGGCAAGAAGCGCCTGCTCGATCTGGCGAACCTCATCCGCTTGACTTTCTTCCGACATGTATGTAACTATACATTCATTGTCATATGACATATATCAACCGAAGGAAAAACCACAATGAAATCCCATAACGAAACAGACCACGAATCGACCAAGACAACCCGCCCCGGCTACTGGCTGCGGGCAATCGAGTTTCGCAAGCACCAGTTGGGGCGCGAATACCGCTCCACGCTGGGCGACAAGGCCCGCGAGGGCATCTCCGACGAGGACTATGCCACCACCATGGCCACCCTCGAGAAGATGGCCGTGAACCTCGGCTGGAACGAGTCTCAGGCCGGCGAGTTCGGTCACCCCGGCTTCGGCCCCGGTCGCGGCTTCGGTCCCGGCTTCGGTCGCGGTCACCGCAGAGGCCCTCACCGCCACGGCGACGACCGCCACAAGAATCACAGCCCGTCGACCAACCCCGAGGCGTAACCTCGAAGTATGGACACTCCTCGACCCCTAGGTTTCTGGCTCAAGCTCGTTGACCGACTGATCGACGAGCAGTTCGCCTCGACCCTCGACGAACACGGCGTCACCCGGCGCCAGTGGCAACTCCTGAACGTGCTCTCTCGAGGGCCCGCGACGGTGGAGCAGCTGGACGCGGCGGTGGCGCCGTTTCTGGCTTCAGCCACGAGCGAGGAGTCGGCCGAGACATCCGCCGAGCATCTGGCCGA
>JANOED010000191.1:0-7535 GCA_031413035.1 Leifsonia sp.
TGACTTCGGGGTCTACCTGCACGTGCCGTTCTGTCGCGTGCGCTGTGGCTACTGCGACTTCAACACATACACAACCGATGAGCTGCGCGGTGCCAGGAGGTCTGACTATGCCGGTCAAGCCGTTGCCGAGATTGCGCTCGCCGATCGAGTTCTGCGCGACGCGGGCGTGCAGCCGCGCCCGGTGAGTACCGTGTTCTTTGGGGGCGGAACGCCGACCCTGTTGCCAGCCGCTGACCTCGCGACGATGCTCACGGCGATCGTCGACACCTGGGGACTCGTCGAAGGCGCCGAGATCACGACCGAGGCCAATCCCGACTCCGTTGACCTTGCCTACCTCAACTCGCTTGCTCAGGCGGGCTTCACGCGGGTGTCGTTCGGCATGCAGTCGGCGGTGCCGCACGTGCTCGCAACCCTCGAGCGAACCCACGACCCTTCGCGGATCCCGCTCGTTGTCGGGTGGGCACGGGAGGCGGGCCTGCAGGTGAGTCTCGACCTGATCTACGGCACCCCGGGCGAAAGCCTCGACGACTGGGAGGTGTCGCTGAACCAGGCGATCGCGCAACAGCCCGACCACCTGTCGGCTTATGCGCTCATCGTCGAGCAGGGCACGAAGCTTGCGGCACAAATCCGTCGAGGCGATGTGGGGATGCCCGATGATGACCTTCAGGCTGACATGTACGAGCTCGCTGAGCGCAGACTGACCGAAGCCGGTCTCGACTGGTATGAGGTTTCTAACTGGGCTCGCGAGCCGCAGTACCGGTCCCGTCACAATCTCGCATACTGGCTCGGACACGATTGGTGGGGCCTCGGCCCGGGGGCGCATAGTCACGTGGGCGGAGTTCGCTGGTGGAACGTGAAGCACCCGGCGGCCTACGCCGACCGGATCGCCGCGGGACACTCCCCGGCCGCGGGGCGCGAGAGTCTCGACCCTGCGACGCGTCGGGTTGAGGTGGTGTTGTTGCGCACGAGACTGCGAGAGGGGATGCCGATTGCTGAGCTTGAGGCATCCGGTCGTCAGGCTGTGGCTGGTCTGATGGCCGACGGACTCGTCGACGCGCGAGCCGCCCTCGCGGGTCTGGTCGTACTGACCGTTCGAGGACGACTCGTTGCTGACGCCGTGGTCCGGCGACTGTTGGACTACTAGCTCGATCGACTCAGTTGGCTAGTTCACGAACTTGATCGCGAGCGGGTAGACGTAGAACTCGCCCTTGTTCGCGGCAATGGCAGCGACGATACCGAAAACGATGCTCGCGACCCACGCTGCAAACCAGATCACCACACCGATAAGTAGCCACGCAGTGACAAACCCGACCGCGTAGGCGATCACTAGGGTGATCTGAAAGTTGAGCGCGGTAGCGCTGTGGGCCTTGATGAAGGGTCCACGATCCTTGAGAACGAGGTAGCCGATCAGCGCGGGGAGGAAGCTGAATAAGACCCCACCGATGTGGATGAGCGTTGCCCACAACTTCTCGTCGGCCGGGCTCATGGGTTGGACGGGCGTGGCGTACGGGTTTACAGGTGGCGTAGACATGAGCCCATTAAAGCAGGGTGCCCGGAGAATGATCCCCGGGCACCCTGATCGTTGTTCTGCGCGAGCCTACTTGATCAGGCGCAGCGAAACGGGGTAACGGTAAGAACCACCGGCGTTGACCTTCTGGAAGCCCATGATCGACCAGATGAGCGAGATCACCCAGACGGCAAGCGGGAGGAGCCAGCTCACGAAGCCCCAGAAGCCCAAGGTGACCGCGGTCAGGATCGCGTTGATGATGAACACAGCAACCTGCGCGATGGCGACGGCGATCTGGAAGTTCAGCGCCTCCTTGGCCTCAACGTTGGTGACTGCGCCGCGCTCCTTGAACACAAGCCAGATGATCAGCGACGGGAGGAATCCGATGATTCCACCGAGGTGAGCGAATGACGCCCACTGCTTGTCCTCGGCTGGGGTCAGCGGGGCTGCGGGTGCGGGAGTTGCGGGAGTTGCGTCTGACATTGGTGACCTTTCGATTATTCAGTGGGTATTACTTGACGAAACGAAGTGCGAACGGGTAACGGTACGAGCCGCCGCCGTTGACCTTCACCCCGCCGAGAATGGACAGGATGGCATTGAGGATCCACCACACGAACGGAAGAAACCCGATAAGGCCGCTCACACCGTACACGCCAGCGCCGCTGAGCGCGACCTGCAGTCCAAACACGATGAGGCTCAGCACGAGGTATCCCACGGTGAACGTGATTTGCCAGTTCAGTGCTTCTCGTGATTCCTCGCGAGTGAGCGCCCCGCGGTCCTTGAACACGAGATAAATGATGAGAGAGGGGAGAATCCCGATTACTCCGCCGAAGTGGGCGAAGGATGCCCACTGCTTGTCTTCTGCTGGCGTCAACGGCGCAGCAACCTGCGGCGATGGGGCGTCAGTCATGCACGAGCCTTTCGGTGAACGATCGTGTCAGCACACGGTATCGTTCCGCACCACCGCGTGCAACGGTATCGTCACGGCGAGTCACGGTACAATTGGCAGTCAGCTGGACAGAGTGCCAGTGACGAAGGGCGGGTGAGGCATGGTTTCGGAACGAGGCCTTGAGGTACTCCGCGTCATCGTTCAGGACTACGTCGCATCCCGAGAGCCGGTTGGCTCAAAGTCAATTGTCGAACGCCACTCGTTTGGCGTGTCGGCGGCGACCATCCGCAACGACATGGCCCTGCTCGAAGACGAAGAGCTCATCACCGCTCCGCACACCTCGTCGGGCCGGGTGCCCACCGACAAGGGCTACCGGCTGTTCGTCGATCAGCTCGCCGACCTGCGACCCCTGACGCCAGCGCAGCGTCAGGCGATCGAGGAGTTTCTCGGTCAGTCGCTCGACCTTGACGACGTTCTCGCTCGAACAGTTCGTCTGCTGTCGCAGCTCACCCATCAAGTTGCCTTAGTTCAGTACCCGACGCTCGCCGCATCAAGGGTCAGACACGTTGAACTCGTTCCTTTGAGCGAGACGCGCCTGATGACCGTATTCATCACTGACTCGGGGCGAGTCGAGCAGCACCTACTCGATGTGGCGGCCCCGGTGGATGCGCTCTTCCTCGGTGAACTGCGAGCCCAACTCAACTCGGCGGTCGGCGGACAAGGGCTGACGGATGCCGCGGCGACACTCACCGGCTTCGCCGACGCATTCCCGCCCGAGCGGCGCCCCATTGTCGCCCAGGTGACAAGCAGCCTCGTCGAACAGATTATGGCCAATCGGCAGGATCGGCTGCTCATGGCCGGAACCGCGAATCTTGCTCGCACGGAGGACGACTTCGGGGGCAGCATCTATCCCGTACTTGAGGCAATCGAGGAGCAGGTGACTCTGCTCAAGTTGTTCGGCGAGATGGAGGTCGACCCCGGTGGGGTTACGGCTCGCATCGGTCGCGAGAACGCTGACTACGGCCTTGGCGAGACGTCTGTCGTTTCTGCCGGATACTCATCATCCGGGGGAGGCGTCGCCCACCTCGGTGTGCTTGGGCCGACCCGCATGGACTACTCAAACAACATGGGGGCGGTGCGGGCGGTTGCGCGATACCTGTCGCGCCTTCTCGGCACAGAGTGAAGACAGAGGAACAGAGCTAAGTGGCAGACCATTACGAGGTGTTGGGTGTCGAGCGCACAGCGACGGCCGAGGAGATCAAGAAGGCTTACCGCAGGCTCGCTCGCGAGTTGCACCCAGACGTGAACCCGAGCGCGGAGGCATCCGAGCGCTTCAAAGCAGTGACCCATGCCTATGACGTTCTGAGCGATCCGCAGGAGCGCCAACAGTACGATCTAGGCCCGCAGGCCGGCTTCGGTGCTGGAGCCAACTTCGGAGGCTTCGGCGACATCTTCGAGACCTTCTTCGGTGGAGGGGGAGGTCGCAGCTCCGGACCCCGTTCCCGGCGGGAGCGTGGGCAGGACGGCCTTGTGAAAGTGGAGGTCGACCTCGACGAGGTGATCTTCGGCACAAAACGTGACCTCGAGGTCACGACGGCGATCCTCTGCGCGACCTGCGAGGGATCCTGTTGTTCTCCCGGGACGTCGCCGGTTCGGTGCGACATCTGTGGGGGCTCCGGCCAGATTCAGCGCACGATGAGGAGCCTGCTGGGCAACGTCGTCACGTCCAACCCGTGCGGCACCTGCCAAGGTTACGGAACGATCATCGCGAGCCCGTGTGCCACCTGCGCGGGAAAGGGCCGAGTCCGCGCGAGCCGCACGATTCCGGTAGACATTCCGGCGGGTGTGGATACGGGTTTGAGGCTTCAGATGCCGGGACACGGCGAAGTCGGGCCCGCTGGGGGTCCCGCTGGCGACCTGTACCTCGAAATCAAGGTGCGCCATCACGAGACGTTCAGCCGAAACGGCGACGACCTGCTCGCCACAGTTGAGGTACAGATGACGGATGCAATTCTCGGCACGCGCACGACCCTCAAGGGTCTCGACGGTGACATTGCTGTTGAGATCAAGCCGGGCGCGCAGAGCGCAGAAGTGATAACCATCAAGGATCGGGGAATCACCCACCTCCGCGGCAACGGACGTGGCGATCTCCGGATCGGCGTCCAAGTCGTCACCCCGTCGAAGCTGAGCGGCAAGGAGCGCGAGCTCGTGGAGCAGCTTGCACAGGCCCGCAAGCAGCCAGCCCCGCACTTTGCCCACTTCCAGCAGGGGCTCTTCACGAAGCTCCGCGATCGCTTCATGGGCTTCTAGACCGTGAGACGCTAGCCGTGGCCCACTTCTACCTCGACGAGTCACTTGACTCTGTCTCGGTGGGGACTCGCGTCTCGATCACCGGTCCTGAAGCTCGGCACGCGGTGACGGTGAGTCGCCTCGGCGTCGGTGAGACGATTGCGATCGGCAATGGGGCGGGCGTCGTCATGACTGGTGTCGTGGCATCCGCTGAACACACCGAGCTGATCGTCGAGGTCGGCTCTGTCGTCGAGGTGCCCCGTCGGACGCCGGCGGTGTTCTTGGCTCAGGCCCTGGCCAAGGGCGACCGGGACGAGCTCGCGATTCAGGCTGCGACCGAGCTGGGGGTTGATGGTGTCATCCCGTGGGCAGCCGCGCGCAGTATCTCGCGCTGGGAGGGGGCGAAGATCGCGAAGGGACGCGACCGCTGGACCGCGCTCGTGCGCGAGGCGAGCAAGCAGTCGCTGCGCCCGTGGCTGCCAGACGTACTCGACCTAGTGTCAACGAAGCAACTGGCCAAGATGGCATCAGTGATCGAGCCAGTCGAGATCCGGATGCTCGTGCTCGAGCCCACCGCAGCGGCCCCGCTCTACGCGATCGAGCCCGACGGAAGAGACCTCATTCTCGTCGTCGGGCCGGAGGGGGGCATCTCGCCGCAGGAGCTTGAGGCACTCGCTGCCGCGGGCGCAGAAATCGTGCGACTGGGGGATGAGGTACTTCGCACCTCGACTGCGGGACCAGCCGCGCTCGCTGCGCTGGCCGCGAAACTGGGGCGCTGGTAGTGGCACAACGCTTAAGCTGGTATTCATGAGCCACGAACCGTCGATCTTCACACGCATTATCGCGCGCGAGATCCCGGCCGACATCGTGTACGAAACCGACGCGGTGATCGCTTTTCGCGATATCGCGCCGCGCGCACCCGTTCACATCCTTGTGGTGCCCAAGTCGCAGCACTTTGCGAACGTGACCGAACTCGCTCAGGGTGACCCTGCTCTGCTGGCGGAGATCGTCGGCGCATCTCAGGCAATCGCCGACGAGCAGTGCGGCGGCGAGTACCGGTTGGTCTTCAACACGGGCGCTCGGGCGGGCCAGAGCGTCTTCCACGTCCACGCGCATATCCTCGGGGTGAACCCGGGCGAATCGCTTCCCGAAGCAGACCGTGCCCAGTAGCGAAACCCCGCAAGGCTCGAACGACAGGGTCGAGATCGAGGTCGACGGGGTCGCGATGGTGCGACTGTTAGGCCCGGGAGATCGCCTGCTGTCGACGATCGAGAAGCAGCATCCGCTCGTCGACGTTCTCGTGCGCGGCAATCGCATCTCGCTGAGCGGCGACGCCCAGCAGGTTGAGGCCGCACGGGAACTGGTCGAGGAGCTCATCACGATGGTGCGTAACGGACTCGAGTTGGGTCCGGTTGAGGTTTCCTCTTCCGCCCGAATCCTCGACAACAAGTTGGGTAGCCCCGCCGAGCTCCTCAGCCAGGCGATCCTCACCTCCAAGGGCAAGAGCATTCGCCCCAAGACCCTTGGCCAGAAGGAGTACGTCGACGCGATCGATGTGAACACCATTGTCTTCGGCATAGGACCAGCGGGTACCGGCAAGACCTACTTGGCGATGGCGAAGGCAGTGCAGGCGCTTCAGCGCAAAGAAGTAGACCGAATCATCCTGAGCCGCCCCGCGATTGAGGCCGGCGAACGGCTGGGCTTCCTGCCCGGCACCCTCACCGACAAGATCGACCCGTACTTGCGCCCGCTCTACGACGCGCTGAACGAGATGATGGATCCCGATCTCGTCCCCAAGCTGCTCGCCGCCGGCACCGTCGAGGTTGCGCCATTGGCTTACATGCGTGGTCGTACTCTCAATAACTCGTTCATCGTGCTCGACGAGGCCCAGAACACCACACCCGAGCAGATGAAGATGTTCCTCACCCGCCTCGGCTTCGGCTCGAAGATGGTAGTCACGGGTGACGTCACGCAGGTGGATCTGCCGGCGGGGGCATCCGGTCTTCAACTCGTCACCAGAGTTCTAGCTCACATGGACGACATTCACTTCTCGCGCCTCACGAGCGCCGATGTTGTTCGGCACTCTCTCGTTGGCCAGATTGTGGACGCGTACACCACGTACGAGGCCGAACAGCAACTCGAGAAGTTCGAGCGCCGCGAGAAGCCGCGCAAGCGCGACCGACGATTCGGACGGTAGCCATGTCGATCGAGATAAACAACGAGTCTGGCGTCGAGGTCGATGAGCAGGCCATCCAGCGTTTGGCCGTCTACGCTCTCGACCAATTGCATGTGCACCCCGACGCCGAGCTCGCGATCGTCTTCGTCGACGAGGCGGCCATGGAGCAGCTGCACGTGCAGTGGATGGACGAGCCGGGGCCAACCGATGTTCTGAGTTTCCCGATGGATGAGTTACGCCCAGGCAGCGAGGATCACCCCACTCCAGCCGGCCTACTCGGTGACATCGTGGTGTGCCCGCAGGTCGCAATTGCGCAAGCCGAGACCGCCGGTCACTCGCCGCTTGAGGAGATGCTGTTACTGACCACGCACGGCATCCTTCACCTACTGGGCTTCGACCACGCCGAACCGGACGAGGAGAACGAGATGTTCGGAGTGCAGCGCGATATTCTCGTCGGCTTCACTCTCGCTGAGCGACGACGATAGCGGCCGTGTCATGATCGGAATCTTCTTCGGCGTCGCGATTGTCTTGGTGATCTTCGGCGGCCTCCTCGCGGCCGCTGACGCTGCGCTGACTGTGCTTAGCCGGAACGACCTCGTCGACTTGTCGATGACGAGTCGATCGAGAAAGTCACTACTTGCGATCTCACGGGATCCGGGCGCGCACATCAACGC
>JANOED010000192.1:0-2620 GCA_031413035.1 Leifsonia sp.
GCGCAGCGTCATCACTCGTCGCCTCACGGATCAGCACAGTTCCAGCGTACGAGAAAGGGGGCCGACCTTTGGTCGACCCCCTTCACGGAACGTAAGACGTGATTACAGAACGTTCACGTCGAGCGGGATGCCGGGACCGAAGGTCGTCGACACGGTGCCCTTGGTGATGTAGCGACCCTTGGACGAGCTGGGCTTAGAACGAACGACCTCGTCGAGGGCGGCCTTGATGTTCTCGCTGAGCTGCTCCTCGGTGAAGGCGGCCTTGCCGACGACGAAGTGCACGTTGGAGTGCTTGTCGACGCGGAACTCGATCTTTCCGCCCTTGATGTCGGAGACTGCCTTGCCGGTGTCCTGGGTGACGGTGCCGGTCTTCGGGTTCGGCATGAGGCCGCGCGGGCCGAGCACCTTTCCGAGACGACCGACCTGGCCCATGAGTTCCGGTGTGGAGACTGCCGCGTCGAACGCGGTGTAGCCCGCCGCCACCTTGTCGATGAGCTCGGCGCCGCCGACCTCGTCAGCGCCAGCCGCGATTGCGGCTTCGGCTGCGGGACCGGTTGCGAACACGATGACGCGGGCGGTCTTGCCTGTGCCGTGCGGGAGGATGACCGTGCCACGGACCATCTGGTCAGCCTTGCGCGGGTCGACACCCAGCTTGAGCGCGACCTCAACAGTGGAATCGAACTTCTTCGATCCGGTGACCTTCGCGACCGCGACTGCCTCTGAGGGGGTGTAGAACTTGCCCTCTTCGATCTTCTCCGCTGCGGCGCGGTATGCCTTGGACTTGGTTGCCATGATTACGCCTCCACCGTGATTCCCATGGAACGGGCGGTGCCCGCGATGATCTTCATTGCGCCCTCAACGTCATTAGCATTCAGGTCGACCATCTTCGCTTCGGCGATCGTGCGCACCTGCTCCTTGGTGAGCTTGGCCACCTTGACCGTGTGCGGGGTGGGTGAACCCTTTTGCACTCCGGCGGCCTTCTTGATGAGCTCGGCTGCAGGCGGGGTCTTCAGGATGAACGTGAACGAGCGGTCCTCGTAGACGGTGATCTCGACGGGGATGACGTTGCCGCGCTGAGTTTCAGTCGCCGCGTTGTACGCCTTGCAGAACTCCATGATGTTCACGCCGTGCTGACCCAGCGCAGGGCCGATGGGCGGTGCGGGGTTAGCGGCGCCGGCCTGGATCTGAAGTTTGATCAGACCCGTAACCTTCTTCTTCGGTGCCATTGTTTTCCTTTGTTTCGTGCCGCCCTGGGGCGACGCTCCCGCCATCCAAATGGATGCGGTGCGGTTGCCCGCAGACAACCTGTTTATATTACGCCGGATGCTCGTGATTGGCTATTCGCGGCTGCCCATTCGCCCTCGCGTAATTCGACGTTCGCTCGCGCTCGTTCGTTGGTTACGCAATGCCCTGAGCCACGGCAGCGGCATACAGCTCGCTAGCAACCACCTCGGCTTGTGCGGCCGTTGCTTTGCCGATCGGCGCGGCCTCGTAGTGGCTTCGGTTGCGCGAGCGACGAAGTTGGTCGAATTGTCGGGCCGCTTTGTTGCCTGGTGGCGCGCTGAATATCGCGCTCAGGTATCGGCCGATGGCCTCGTGTTGGCCCGGGCCGTTGCTCGTGCGAAAGCCGTGCGCGGCCAACATCGCCTCACCAACGTCGTGCGCCGCGTCGTAGGCCAGGTCGTACTTCACCGCATCACTCGTAAGTAGCGCGAGCTGCTCGAGTCGGTCCTTCGCTTTGGACATGAAGGTGAGCGCCCGACTTGTATCAGCGGGAACTTTGTCGAGGCGCCCCGCTGCGATTAGCGCGTTGACTGCCGTGCGTTGAGATGGGCCTAGCGGGGCTATTGCCATGGGTCTACACCCGTCACTGGCACTGTAGGGCTAGCGAACACGTGGGCCAGAAAACCCGAGTCACCCTCCGCCTCCGTGCGCGTCAGAATTGTGGGGTTGATCGGGCGACGCACCGACTCCTCCACACGCCTGACAGCGTCGTACACTTCCTCCACTTTGGGTGCTCCAATGACCATGACGTCGATGTCGTTCGGAGCAACACCTGCGACGCCACGCATCCGTGCAGCGAATGAACCGTAGATAAACACGTACTCGATTCCTTCGATCCGACTGAACTCGTCGGCGAGCAGCGCGACCGGGCCAGTTGAGATCAGAAGAATCTCGCGCAGTGGGGGCACCAGTGGGCTGGCCTCGTTTGGGCTGATCACCCGAGTTCGCCCCACGAGACGTTCGATAAGGATGCCGGCATCGAGCAAACGGCCGACCTCGCGATGCGCGGTCGGATATGCAAGACCGGCATGATCGGCGAGCTGGGTCAGGCTGGACTCGTCACCAAGAAGGATGACGGAGAGCAGACGGGCTTGACCGTCTGATCGGAAAATCGGCGCGAGAAGAGGCGACGCAGTTCTCATATAATGGATATTATCCTCCACTATAGCGATAGTCAAGGTTTCGATATGCGGTCTGCGGCCGCCTCAACCCGCCCTACAGCTTGGTTACCTGATCGAAGCTCAGCTCGACCGGAGTCTCGCGCTCGAAGAGCGATACCAGCACGATGAGCTTGCCGCTCTCGGCCTTGATCTCGGAAATCGATCCAGGCAGGCCC
>JANOED010000193.1:0-16661 GCA_031413035.1 Leifsonia sp.
GAGCACGCGTGGCGCACCTACTGGGTCGAGCACGACTTCATCGAGCTGCACACCCCCAAGCTGATGGCGAGCGCGAGCGAGTCGAAAGCCGAGCTGTTCGAGGTCGAGTACTTCGACGGCAAGGCGTACCTCGCGCAAAGCCCACAGTTCTTCAAGCAGATGGCGCAGCCGGCAGGATTCGGCAAGATCTTCGAGGTCGGGCCCGCGTTCCGCGCTGACCCGAGCTTCACGAGCCGTCACGCGACCGAGTTCACCAGCGTCGACAGTGAGATCAGCTGGATCGACTCGCACGAAGACGTCATGATGCTGCACGAGGAGCTGCTCGTGGCAGGGTTTGCGGCGGTCAAAGCCAAGCACGGCGACGAGATCGAAGCCCTGTTCGGGGTCGAGGTGACGGTGCCTAGCTTGCCGTTCCCGCGCATCCCGCTCGCCGAGGCGAAGCGTATCGTCGCCGAGCGCGGATACGAAGTGCCCCGCGCCGACGACGACATGGACCCCGAAGGCGAGCGGCAGATCGCCGCCTACGTGGCCGAGACGTTTGGGCACGAGTTCGTCTTCCTCACCGACTACGCCTCGAGCATCCGGCCGTTTTATCACATGAGGCATGCGGATGACGCTTCCCTCACGAACAGTTACGACCTCATCTTCAACGGCGTCGAGATCTCTACCGGAGCTCAGCGCGAGCACCGCGTGGACGTTCTCGTCGAGCAGGCACGGGACAAGGGCCTCGATCCGGAGGAGCTCGATTTCTACCTCGACTTCTTCCGCTACGGGGTGCCACCTCACGGAGGCTTCGGCATGGGGCTCAGCCGGGTGTTGATGCTCATGCTTCACCTGCCCAACCTGCGCGAGGCGACCTACCTTTTTCGCGGGCCAACCCGACTCACCCCCTAGGCGCTAGTCCCCGCCGCCCCATAGGCTGAAACTACGCAACCGCAACTGCGAAAGGGACCGAAAAGTGGCTGGAAAGTTCGTCATCACCAAGGACAAGAAGGGCGAGTTCCGCTTCGTCCTCAAGGCGGGCAACGGCGAGATCATCGCTATGTCGGAGGGCTACGCGACCAAGCCAAGCGCCCATAAGGGCATCGAGTCGGTGCGGAAGAACGCTGCCGACGCTGTGGTCGTTGACGAATCCGCCTAACGCTTTCGCGCGTTAACCTCGATGGGGCATGATGTCCTCTATGTCGAAGAAGATCGATTCCGCACTCAAGGACCTCATCAAGGCCCTCAAGCAGCACGCCGAAGCCGTTGGCGGGCGCACTGTCTCGCTGAAAAAGTCACAGCGCGCGAGCGCCAAGGTTGCAGCAGCTGCGACTGAATATGCCGAAGCCGTTCACGCCAAGAGTGGGCTGGGCAACCCGTTCACCGAGATGCTTGAGCCCGGTCTCGAGGAGTCGACGATGGCATCGCTTCACGCTGAGCGTGACGAGATCGCTAAAGAAGTCACGGGTCCGATGGCGGCTCAGAACAAGGCAGACCAGTCCGACGACTGATCGTGCACCCTAGGGCCCGCTAGACCTCGATGTCGACCGTGGTTCTGCTTGCCGCGTGCGCGCGCGGAACGGCCGCGGCCGCAACGTGAGCAGGGTGCGACTGGTACGCCTCCAACGCGGTGACCGTGTCGTGCTCGCTCACTAGGGCGGCATCCCAGTTGGTGTCGAACGCCGCAACGTTTGGGCGCACTACCAAGCTGTGCAGCCCGGGAACCACCCCGACTAGCGGCTCAAGCGCCGCCGCTATCTCGGCGACAGCTGCCGCCTTGCCGGCTTCGTCGTCCGCGTTGAGCTTCCACATCACCAAGTGTCTAATCATCGAGTTGCCTCCAGTAGTGCCTCGGTCAATCGCGCCGGCTCCACGCGCCAGATGGTGTGTACGCGACCGTTGATGAGCACCACGGGAATCTCGTCCCAGTAGCGCGAGTTCAACTCCGGGTCGTCGAGGATTGACAGTTCGTCGACCGTGACCTCGGATGCCTCGGCCCCGAGCCGGGAGATGACTTCTGCCACGGCATCCCGGGCCGCATCGCACAGGTGACACCCCGGCTTGCCGAGCAGGGTGAGGCTGACGGCGGACACGACCTTAGACTAAACCGGATGTCTGATGCAGCGCAGCGCGACCCGAGTGTGAGGCCCATCGTGGCCTTCTTCGATGTCGACAACACGCTCATGCGCGGCGCGAGCGTGTTCTACGTGGGCCGGGAGGCATTCAGTCGCGGGCTGATCCGGATTCGCGATATTGCACTTTTCGGCTGGCACCAGTTCCGCTTTCTCGCTGTTGGTGAGAACCGCAACCATCTCGCGGCCGCCAAAGAACGCGGGCTGGGGCTCGCGAGTGGGCACACCGAGGTGGCACTCATCGCCCTGGCTGAAGACATCTACTCCAAGCACATCGAGCCCAACCTTTGGCCCGAAACCGTCGCCCTCGCGCACGCGCACATCGAGAAGGGTCACGAAGTGTGGCTCGTCACGGCGACCCCGCAGTTGGTTGCCCAGGTCATCGCGGATCGCCTCGGCCTCACTGGAGCTCTGGGCACGAAAGTCCAGGCGCTTGACGGGGTCTTCACGGGCGCCCTCGACGGTCCGGTACTGCATGGCGAGGAGAAAGCGGTGGTGGCCCGCGAGCTCGCGGAGGAGAAGGGCGTTGACCTCACGGAATGCTGGGCCTACTCAGATTCCAGCAATGACATCCCGTTGCTGACCATGGTTGGCAATCGGGTCGTGGTCAACCCCGACGCGAAACTACTGGCGCACGCTCAGGCCGAAGGCTGGGCGGTGCTCCCGCTCAATAAGTCGAGCATTCGGGATGCCCGCCGCCGCGTCAAGCGTGAGGCGAAACGCGCTCAAACCTCATAGCTCCAGCGCGCTACTTCTTGTTGCGACGCTGGTGACGCGTCTTGCGCAGCAGCTTGCGGTGCTTCTTCTTCGCCATCCGCTTGCGGCGCTTCTTGATAACTGAACCCATGTGAACCTCAACTGTTCCGAACGAACCGACCGGTTCGCTAGGAGAACCGTGACAACAAGGGGCGAGTCTACCGCATTCGCTCTAGGGACCGAGTCGAGCGATCAGCCGACGTCGGCAATGGGCGACTGAATCGCCGCGACGACCGCAGACTCGGGGATGCGGAACGAACGTCCGAACCGAACAGCCGGCAGTTCGCCCGAGTGCACGAGACGGTAGACGGTCATATTGGAGACGCGCATCATCTCGGCCACCTCAGCAACGGTGAGGAAACGCACGTCTGCCAGCGACATCCACACCACTTCCTGACCTGCTAACTCCAGCCGATGTGACTGGAGTGCTAATCGGTAACACTAGGGGCTGGTGTGATCCGCTGTCCAGCCCCCATGCAAGGGCTTGGTGTGAACGTGGTGACCGCAATCTTGTCCCGCGCTGGGCTCCGTCGTGCCGCTGCTAGCCAATCGCACCTGCCTAGGGCAAGATGACTGCATTGGAGCGTCCATTCGCGGGCGTCCGAGCCGAAGGGTCACCGCATGTCCACACCGTCCGCTGTCGACACCAGGGCATCGTGGATGCCGCTTGCCGTTGTCATGCTCGCCCAAGTGCAGTTGGCGTTCAACGCGTGGAACGTCTCGATAACCGGCATCACCGAAGATCTCGGCATCTCGCCGACCACGGTGGGTCTGGCGAACACCGCGAGCACGTTCGCGGTCTCGGCCTTCCTGTTGCTCGGAGCGAAGATCACAGCGAAGATCGGCCCGGTTCTCGCCTTCCGCATTGGTGTGATCATTCCAGCGTTGGCGGCGCTACTGATCGCTACTGCACAAGACGGCTCGGTGCTGTTCATCGCACAGTCGATCACGGGCGCGTCGAACGCCATCACACTTCCCGCGCTGACGATCATCATTGCGGCGAGCTTCAAAGGTAAGCAGCAGGCCTCGGCGATCGGGTACTTTGCGGCGAGCATCCCGCTCGCCCAGGTCGTCTCGCTCCTCATCGCCGGTCAGTTCGCTTCGACCATTGGTTGGCGATGGTCGTTCGTGCTCGTGGCGTCAATTGGTCTGCTCAACTTCGCGCTGAGTTTCTTCCTCAAGCCGGTGCCGCCGCAGAAGAACCTCGTTGTCGACTGGACGGGTGGTGTGCTCGCCGCGAGCTCGATCATTTTGATCAGCTTTGGGCTGAGCGTCATGAATGACTGGGGTCTGGTGACCGCGAGCTCGAATGCCCCCATCTCGCTCGGGGGCTTCTCGGTCGTGCCCTTCTTCTTCGTCGCGGCAGTGATCTTCGCGCAGCTCTTCCTCAGCCGCACGCGCAAGCGCATGGCCGAACAACGGGTGCCCCTGGTCAACCTCGACATCGTGCGCGAGCCGAGTGAGCGAGCGACCATCACCGTGATGGGCCTGATGCTTTTTGTGGGCACCGCGGTGAGCTTCTTGATGCCGCTCTACATGCAGGTGGTGCAGGGCTTCGTGGGCATTGAGGTCTCCTTCGCGGTGATCCCTTACACGATCTCGATTTTCATCGCGAACACTCTCGTCTCCCGGCTCTACGGACGATTCGCGCCTCGCGCGATCGCGAGCGTGAGCATGACGGTCGTCGCCCTCGCCCTCGTCTGGCTATCGTTCACGATCGCCAACGACTGGGGTCAACCCGCCGTGGTGATCGGCCTCGTCGTACTGGGCCTCGCCCAGGGCTGCGTCGTCGCGCTCGTGTTCAACTCGCTTCTCACGTCGGCCCCGCCCGAGAATGCCGGAGACGTCGGCGCGATTCGCGGGCTGACGCACAACCTCTCGGGCAGCGCGGGCATCGCAGTGGCCTCGGCCTTCGCCGTTGGCCTACTCACGTCAAGCGCCTACGCGGCGGCGAACGACTCTGAGGTATTCACGCCAGAGATTGTCCAGCAGGTCAACTTTGACAATGTCAACTTCTTCACCAATGCCCAGCTCGAGGCAGCGCTGATCGAACGCACAGACGCAACCGAAGAACAGATCGCCTATGCAGTCGACAGCTTCACCCAGTCGCGTCTCGATGCCCTGCGTACGACGATGCTCGTGCTCGGTGGCCTCGCCGCACTCGCGATCCTGCCTGCGCGACGTATGCCCGGGTTCCAGAAGGAAGATCTCTACGTCGGCTACCCGGAGTCGGACGAAAAGAAGGACTAGCTACCTGTAGTTCCTTCAGACGAGCAACACCTAGCGCTTGAACGGCCTGCGACGGAATGTCTTCGGGAGCCGTCTGGTGACCTGCTCGCCGACATCGTGGATGACCGTGCGGGCCTGGTGGGTTCCCTCGGCAACGCGACGGCCGATGGTCTCACCGACGTCAGCACCGGCCCAGGCCGCGAAGGCAGCCGGGCCACCGTCCGCTGGCTCAAAGTCGTCGTCGTCGAAGTCCGCGCTGAGGTACGGGATCAGCCAGTCCTCGATCTCCTCGAGTGGTGTGGAGTCGAGCCGGTAGTAGCGGTGCTGCCCATCCTCCCGCACCGACACGAGCCCGTGATCGCGAAGCACCTTCAAGTGCTTCGACACGGTGGGCTGGGTGAGGTCAAGACGGTCGACAAGATCTCCGACACTGATCTCGCCGGTCGCGGAACCCGCATCAACGTACCGGTAGAGCAGCACATTCATGATGTCGCGGCGAGTCGGGTCAGAGATCACGTCGAAGATGTCGGCCATGTTCTTAGGCTAGCCGCGCCACGCGAGGAGTACCATGGCCTCTCGTGCACGGGAGGTCGGCAGGATGAGCGAGCGGCGGCCGGCAGCGACCCTCGGGCGCCCTAGGACGAGCGGTCGCAGTATTCGAGATTGGGTCGACACCTTCGCGGCCGCGTCGCCGGCGCGGTTCGCGATCATCATCTTCACGAGCCTCATCCTCGTTCTCACGGTGATCCTCGCGCTGCCGATCGCCTCAGCCGACGGGAAGGGTGTCCCGTTCGTCGACGCACTCTTCACCGCCGTATCGACGATCTGCGTGACCGGTCTCAGCACGGTGAACATGGCAACTCAGTGGTCCGCGTTCGGCAACGGTGCAATCATTCTGGGGCTGCAGGTCGGCGGAATCGGGGTGCTGACCCTCGCGAGCATCCTTGGCCTCGTGGTGTCACGACGACTCGGGCTCCGACAGCGCCTTCTGGCAGCGAGCGATACAAACCCGTCGCGGATCCATGCAGGGCCTGTTTCCGAGTCGCAGGCGATTCGGCTTGGAGACATCGGAGGGCTGCTCGCCACCGTTGCCCTCAGCGCGCTGGTGATCGAGTTGGCCCTGACCGCAGCCATAGTTCCCCGTCTACTGGTGGAGGGTTTCGACCCGTGGACGGCCTTGTGGCAGGGCTTCTACTTCGCGTCATCCGCCTTTACGAACACTGGCTTTGTCCCCTATGTCGAAGGAATGGCGCCCTTTGCTGCCGACCCATGGATGCTCGGTGCACTAGCGATCGGAGTGTTCCTCGGCAGCCTTGGATTCCCGGTGATCTTTGCGCTCCTGAGGCGCCTGCGCTTCCGCACTCGCCTGTCAGTGCACGCACGACTGACTCTGGTCACGACCGGGATCCTTCTGGTGCTTGGTGCGATCGCAACCCTCGCCCTCGAGTGGAACAACCCCGCAACCCTCGGCGCACAAGAGCCGATCGTGCGCCCGATGACGGCCGGCTTTCTCTCGGTGATGACGCGGTCGGGGGGCTTCTCGACGGTCGACATTGGACAGATGAACGGTGCGACCCTGCTGTTCTACGACATGCTCATGTTTGTCGGCGGCGGTTCGGCGTCCACCGCTGGGGGAATCAAGGTCACGACGTTCGCCGTACTCTTCCTCGCCGCGTTTGCCGAAGCCAAGGGCTTCAACGACATGCACGCATTCGAGCGCAAGATCCCTACCGACGTGCTGCGCCTCGCGGTCAGCATAACGCTGTGGGGAGCAACGATCGTGGTGACCGCGTCGATCATCATCCTTCAACTGACGGATGCCCCGCTCGACTATGTGCTCTTCGATGTCATCTCGGCCTTCGCGACCTGCGGGCTGAGCACGGGTCTCACCGAGACCCTCCCGGACGCAGGCAAGTACGTACTCGCTGCGACGATGTGGGCTGGCCGCGTGGGCACGGTCACACTCGCCGCGGCACTGGCTGCCAGTCAGCGCCGACAGTTGTTCACCCGAGCGGAAGAGAGGCCCATCGTTGGTTGACAGAATTCCCCACAACGCCCCGGTACTGGTCATTGGACTGGGCAGGTTTGGTGCAGCAACAGCGGACCAATTGCAGCGTCTCGACCGCGAGGTGCTCGCGATCGACGAGGACCTCACGCTCGTGCAAAAGTGGGCAGAGCGGGTCACCCACGCCGTGCAGGCAGACGCCCGCGAGATCGACGCGCTGCGTCAGATCGGCGCCGAGGACTACGCGATCGCTGTTGTTGGGGTCGGGTCGTCGATCGAGGCCAGCGTGCTGATCACCGCGAACCTGGTCGATCTCAAGGTGCCGCAGATCTGGGCGAAGGCGATCAGCCAGTCGCACGGCAAGATTCTCGCGCGCATCGGCGCCAACCACGTGATCTACCCCGAGGCCGAAGCCGGGGAGCGTGTCGCGCACCTCGTCTCCGGCCGCTTGCTCGACTACATCGAGTTCGATGATGACTTCGCGATCGTCAAGATGTATCCGCCGAAACCGATTCGGGGCATCCCGCTCAGCGAATCTCAGGTGCGGCGCAAGCACGGGGTGACGGTCGTCGGGGTCAAGTCACCGGGAGCCGAGTTCACCAACGCCACGCCTGAGACGATCGTCTCGAATCACGATCTCATCATCGTGAGCGGTCACTCGGCGGCGATCGAGAAGTTCGCGACACTGTCGACCTGACTCGGCGTCAGCCCTTGGGCTGCTGGCCGCCGTCGTGCATTGGCGGTCGGTCATTGCGCATCCCTGCACCTTCGCCCGGGCGATCCGGTCCGGAGCCCGGGCCCATGCCGAACTGTCCGGCCTGGCTCGCGGAGAACTGGGGCGGGAGCTGAGTGCCTACGACCACACCTCCGCCGAATAGGGCGCCAGCGACCACAACAGCGCCGACGGCAATTCCGGCAATGGCCAGACCTCCCAGCCCGGTGCGTCGTACCTCGGTCACCACCGGGGCGGGTGCTTGCTGCGTGACGGCGGGTGCCGCGTCGTTCGCCGGCTCTTGCTTCTGTGTAGCCATGAGTCAATCCCTTCTGCTTCAGCAAGCGCACTTCGCTCGCTCACGCCAAGGATCATCGCGCCAGCTATGCACGACCTATGAGCGGGCGGTGAGTTCGCTCAGGCTCCCGCGGCCAGCTCCTTGGAGCGCGCAAGGGCGGCCGCAGTTGCTCGATCGAAGAGCCCGGTCAGGTCGGCCTTGGCGAGCTCGGCAATTGCGCGCTCGGTTGTGCCGTTGGGGCTCGTGACCCGTCGTCGCAATTCGGCGGGGTCTTCGCCACTGGCCGCGAGCAATTCGACTGAACCGAGGAATGTCCCCGTCACAAGTTCTGTCGCCTGCTCAGCACTGAATCCCAAGCCGACCGCGGTTCGGGTGAGTTCCTCGATCAGGTAGAACACGTAGGCGGGTCCCGAACCCGAGATCGTGCCGAGGGCATCGATCTGCGATTCCGGCACCTCGACGACGGTGCCGACGGTCTCAAAAACGCTACGACCGAGCGCGAGCTGGGCGGATGTAGCGCGCGAGCCGGCCGCAAGGCCCGTCACCGCCCGCCCCACCAGCGCCGGGGTGTTCGGCATTGCGCGCAACACCGACTGTCGGATCACCTCTTCCATCGAGGTGGTGGTGACACCGGCGGCCACACTGATGACCACGCAGTCCGGCTCGAGTGCGTCTACCAATGTCGCGAGAGTGCCGCCGACCATCGCAGGCTTCACTCCGATAATCACAACGGCGGCCCCGGCAACTGCCCGTAGGTTGGCATCCGGGGTGGCTTCGAGAGCAAACGACTCGACACCTGGGCGTCGCACCAAAGCCGCCTTGGCTTCAGTGCGGTTGGTAACCCGGATGCCGCCCTCCACTGTCACACCCGGCGCGAGCAACCCACCCAGAATCGCGCCTCCCATAGAGCCGGCACCAATGATCGCAATGGACGGGAGTGAGTTCATGCGTTCATCCTAGGATTGGGCGCATGAGCACAACGGGTGGAACCAAGGCGATCGTCGCGGCACTGCTCGCAAACATGGGAATCGCGATCACGAAATTCATCGCGTTTGTGTTCTCGGGGTCGAGTTCTATGCTCGCCGAGAGCGTCCACTCGCTTGCCGATACCGGCAACCAGGCACTGCTATTGCTCGGGGGGCGCAAGTCTCGCAAGAAGGCCGATGCGGCGCATCCGTTCGGATACGGTCGCGAGCGATTCGTTTACGCCTTCGTCGTGTCGATCATCCTGTTCTCGGTGGGTGGTGTGTTCTCGATCTACGAGGGCATCGACAAACTTCAGAACCCGCACCCGCTCGAGGTGCCGTGGCTGCCGATTCTGGTGTTGTCGATCGCGATCGTGTTGGAGTCGTTCTCGCTTCGCACCGCGATCCGCGAGTCGAACAAGGTTCGCGGCAAGCAGGGCTGGGTCGAGTTCGTGCGCCACGCGAAGGCACCCGAGTTGCCTGTTGTGCTTCTCGAAGACATCGCTGCACTACTGGGACTGTTCTTCGCGATGGTCGGCGTTGGCATGACGATTATCACCGGTGACAGCACCTGGGATGCGATCGGCACACTCGCGATCGGCGCGCTGCTCATCGCTGTCGCAATCATTTTGGGCATCGAGACTAAAAGCCTCCTCGTCGGCGAGGGCGCAAGCGCAGGCGACGCCGAGCGCATTCGCGACGCGATCAACGCCAACCCAGACGTCGAGGCACTCATCCACATGAAGACGCTCTACCTCGGCCCCGACGAGTTACTGGTCGGTGCCAAGGTCGCGTTTGCGAGCACGACCAAGCTGACGGATGTCGCGACCAGCATCGATTCCGTCGAGGCGGCCATCCGCGCCGCCGTGCCCGTGGCGCTGGTCATTTACATCGAGCCGGACATCTACCACGCCCCCACCGCGGGCAGTCCGGCGACCGACACAATCGTGATCAAGGGCACCAACTAGAGGAACAGGTCACAGCAAAGATGGCGAAGAAGCCCGATCCCAACAAGCGCCGGCGCGGCGCGATAAAGGACCTGAGCGCTGGCCTAGTGCACGGGCTCGTGAGCGTGCCCGATGGGCTGGCGGCTGGCGTCCTCGCCGGGGTCAACCCGGTTGCTGGGCTCTACGGGTATCTCTTCGGCACCGTTGCCGGGGCGATCAGCACCAGTTCGGTTTTCATGTCGGTGCAGGCGACAGGCGCAATGGCCGCACTCATTTTCGACGTGCCACAGGTGCGTTCTGGTCCGGACGCTACAACGGCTTTGGCCACCCTCGGTGTGCTCACGGGCATTGCCATGTTGATCCTCGGAGTATTCAAACTCGGCTCTCTGGTGCGATTCGTGCCGAATGCGGTGCTCGTCGGGTTTGTGAATGCAGTCGCAATCAACATTGCACTCGGACAATTCGGTGGCCTCACCGGGTTCAGCGCCGACGGAAACGGGGGAAGAGTCGTTCAGGCGGCGATCACGGCCGCGAATGTGGCGTCATGGCATTGGCCATCGGTTGCGATCGCCGCAATCACCATCGCCCTGATCCTTCTTCTGGAGCGCACGCGTCTAGGCACGCTCAGCTTGTTCGTCGCGGTCGCCGCTGGCTCTTTCCTCACAGCCCTGCTCGGCTTCGACGGGGTCGAACTGATCAACGATGTCGCCGAGATTCCGGCGGGCCTGCCGCTTCCCGTCCTGCCCTCAGTGGCGCTCGTTCCGGGGTTGCTGCTCCCCGCGCTGTCGCTGACCTTCGTCGCGCTTGTCCAGGGAGCGGCGATCAGCCAGTCGGTGCCGAATCCGGACGGTCGATACCCGGATATCTCGGGCGACTTCCGTGGCCAAGGGGTTGCGAACATCGCCTCGGGGCTGCTGCGTGGGATGCCCGTGGGAGGGTCGATGTCGGGAACGGCTGTACTCACCGCGGCCGGCGCTCAGAGCAGACTCGCGAACCTTACTGCGGGTGCGGTAATGGCACTCACGGTCTTGTTCTTCAGCAACCTGGTCGGCTATATCGCCACCCCGTCACTCGCCGCCCTGCTAGTGCTCATCGGCATCCGAATGTTCAAGTTCGATCAGGTGCTCATGGTCTTGCGCACTGGCCCCACGCAGGCGGCAGTCATGCTCATCACCTTTGCTCTGACGATCATGATTCCTCTGCAGTACGCAGTGGTCACGGGTGTCGCACTCTCCGTCGTCTTGTTCGTTGCGCAGCAATCGAACACCATAAACGTCTTGCGTTGGCGATTCACGCCGGGCAACCTGCTGCCCAAGGAGGTGCAGCCTCCCGGTGTGCTCCCGCCCGGGGAGATCGTCGTTCTTGTGCCCTACGGCAGCCTGTTCTTCGCTTCGGCACCGGTGTTCGAAGCGCAACTACCGAGGGTAGAGCCGCAGTCGTCGGGATCGGTAGTGGTTCTGCGCTTACGAGGCAAGCAAGACCTCGGGAGCACGTTCGTGCAAGCGTTGATTCGGTACCGAGAGAACCTAGAGGCGGTTGGTAGCCACCTCGTGCTCGCCGGGGTCGGTGACCGCGTGCTCGAGCAACTCACCGCGACAGGAGCGCTCGAAACTCTCGGAAGGGAGAATGTTTTCGCGGCGAAAGCCGACTTGGGCGCCTCGCTAACCCGCGCACTCGAGCGGGCTCACGCGCTTCAGAATCCGCGGTGATGTTCACCCTCCCGATTAACGTGGGTTGGTGACTTCCGAGCCGACGCTCCCGAGTGTGGGGCCCATTCGATAGTTGCGAATGAGCAGGTACACGCTGATTGCGAGCGCCCAGCCAGGGAATACGAGGGTGACCCAGAGGCTGAGGCTCACGACGAAAAGCAGCACAAGAGCAACGGCGTAGGTCACATAAGACACCCACTTCGGCAAAGCGCCGGTGCGCAACCACAGGGTGCCGAGCGAGATCATGAACACGCCCGCCATTCGCAGGGCGTACACATTACTGATCTGCAGCATGGCGGCGCGGCCGAATGCGACGACAGAGCCGTCGTCGCCGAGATCGGCTTCTAACGTGGCGAGAATTGCCCCCGCCAACCCAGCCGCCACAAATGCCATGGCGACGAACAGGATCCCGCTGCCGAGGAATACCGAGCTAAAGATCTTGTCTTCAGCCTCGCCAAACGTGTCACGCAGCACGCCAAGAAAGTAGAGGAAAGCAATTCCGGCAAAGGGCATGATCGTGATTGCGATCGTCACCCGGGTTGCTCCAGTTTCGTCCCAGTTCAGATCGGACGTGAGTACTTCAGGAAAAACCGATCGCATCAGCGAGAGGCTGGTTGCGAACAACACCGCGAACAGCACACCGCCGATCGCCATCGCTCGTGGCGATGACATGCGTCGAACGATTCTCTGGTTCCCTACATCAGCCACGCCCAAAGCCTAGTCGCGGCTTAACGCCTCGCGTCGAAGAATCCCCGCAGTAGTGCTGCGCTCTCCGCCTCACGCACGCCCGCGATGACTTCGACACGGTGCGGCAGGCGACGGTCGCGCAGCACGTCGTGCACACTGCCCACCGCGCCAGCCTTCTCGTCCCAAGCGCCAAACACGACACGGGGGATGCGCGCCTGCAGAATCGCGCCGGCACACATGGTGCAGGGTTCCAGCGTAACGACGAGCGTCGTTGCCTCGAGATGCCACGAGCCAGTGGCCGCCGCGGCCGCCCTGATCGCGACAATCTCGGCGTGTGCGGTCGGGTCGCCAGTGAGCTCGCGCTCGTTGTGTCCCCGGCCGATCGGGATGCCCGACGCATCGAACACGAGAGCCGCGACTGGTACGTCACCACTGGCCAGAGCGAGCTCGGCCTCGGCAAGGGCGGAGCCCATCCAGTCGTCGTAGCGCGCCTGATCTGGTCGGGTCTGGTCGGGGCGGTTCACAGTAGATTGAGCCTATGCGAGTACACGTTGCCGACCACCCCCTCGTCACGCACAAACTCACCGTGCTGCGCGACAAGAACACTCCGTCGCCCACCTTCCGCGCCCTCGCGGAGGAGCTCGTGACCTTGCTCGCGTACGAGGCTACCCGCCACGTGCGCACCCACGCCGTGACCATCACGACCCCGGTCGCGCAGACTCAAGGACTCGCGATCAGCGACCCGAAGCCACTGGTTGTGCCGATCCTTCGTGCCGGACTCGGGATGCTCGAGGGAATGGTCAAGCTCGTGCCCACGGCCGAGGTCGGATTTCTCGGCATGGTGCGCAACGAGGAGACACTTCAGCCCGACATCTACGCCGAGCGGTTGCCTGACGATCTGGCCAACCGCCAGTGCTTCGTTCTCGACCCGATGCTCGCCACGGGTGGTTCGCTCATCGCCGCGATTGACTATTTGTTCGCTCGGGGCGCGATGGATGTCACGGCTGTCTGCCTCATCGGATCGCCCGAGGGAATCGCGGCCGTCGAGAAGGCTACCGAGGGCCGAGACGTCACCGTGGTATTGGGCGCGCTCGACGAGAAGCTGAACGAGGTCGGCTACATCGTGCCCGGGCTCGGCGACGCCGGGGACAGGCTGTACGGCACCGTCTAGTTGCGTTTCGGGCGAGATTGCCCGATAGTTGCATCCATGACTGTTCGCGCGCACACCCCGACCACCCTTGAGGTGATGGGTTCTCGCGCGATGTGTTGTCGAATGTGTGCCTAATCGGCTTTTCTCGCCTAATGTCACCTTCGACCGTGACTCCCGGCTCGTGGCCCTCATAACGGCCTGAACCGTCAGCATGACCCGCAAGACCTTAGAAGGATCACAACCTCATCATCAGAGGCCCTTCACACCAGTCAAGGAACACATCACACATGTCTCTCGCAACTATTGAACGCGCCCCCCTCTCCACTGTGACCCCGGCGGCTTCCGCTGCCGCCGAGCCCGCTCCCACCGAGCCCCGCCGTCTCCACGCCGTGCCCGAGGGCACCGAGGCGCGGGGCTTCGCCCTCTACGTGGGCCTCGACGAGTTCACGGCACTCGAAGCTGGCACCGACCTGGCATCCGTCGTCGACCAGTTGAAGAAGCGGCTCGCTGAGCTCGTACCCACCGCGCAGACCTACGCGACGGTCGCGCTGGCGCCGGCTGGTTCCGGCGGGCGCGACGTGGATGTCGTACGGCTCGCCCTGCAGGATCCCGCCGCCCTAGCCAAGCATCGCCAGGCGGAGGCCCCTGCCCCTAAGCCGCGCGGAGGTGTCGTGATCGACATTTCCCGCAAGCGGGTGCAGCTCGACGGCGAGACTGCGCCACTCACCTACAAGGAGTTCGAGCTGCTGCAGTACCTCGTACTCCGCGAGGGGCGCACGGTTGACCGGGCCGAGCTCATCTCGTCACTCTGGTCGGCCAACTCGGGCGCGGGTTCTGACGACGAGATCCCCAACGAGCGCACTATCGACGTTCACGTGCGGCGACTGCGATCCAAGCTGGGCGAATTCGAAGACATCGTGCGCACCGTGCGTGGCGTGGGCTACCGGTTCGACCGTCACGCCGACGTGTCGATCCGCCAAGCATCAACTCCGAGCCCGGACTTCTTCTAGGCCGGTGAGGGGCGGCTCGCCCCTGCCCCGCTAGCCAAGAAACGTCTTGGCGCCCACGACGAGTGCATCGATACCTCGCTCGATCGTCGGGTGCAACACCGGCGCAAAAGACGGTGAATGATTGCTGGGGATGTCTTGCTCAAGCCGTCCGGCCGCCTGAGCTGCTGCGAAGGCGGTCGGGTCAGCACCACCGGTGATCCAGAAGACCAGTGGCGCGCCGACGGCAGCGGCGAGCAGGCCCACGTCTTCGCTACCGGCGGCAGTGCCGTGGTCAATCACCGCTGGCGCACCCCAGGCGGCGGCGAATTGCTCGCGCACCCGCTCGGTGTGCTCGGGCGAGTTAACCGTCGGCGGACCACTCAACGCGACATCAATGGTGGGAGGTTCGGTCATCCCGCTTGCTGTCGCCTCCGCTGTGATGATGCGGGTGACCGCGGCGAGAACGCGATCGCGGGTGCCCGGGTCGACGGTACGGATGTTGATGAGCAGACGCGCCTCATCCGGAATGATGTTGCTCTTGGTGCCAGTGTGCAGGCTGCCGACCGTGACCACGGCGAGCTGGCCGGGCGTGACCTCGCGAGCCACCACGGACTGTAGACGCACAACGACGGCTGCGGCCGCGAGCACGGGATCGGTGGTCGTCTCCGGCCGGGAACCATGACCGCCTTGGCCGCGGAGGGTAACCGCAAGGTCATCCACCCCCGCCAGCGCGGCGCCCGAGGTGAGGGAGACTACTCCGGCTGGCAGCGGGCCGACGTGCTGGCCGAGTACGACGACGGGCTGGGGTAGGGACGCGAGCCGGGCATCTTCGGCCATTGCTTTGGCGCCCCCCAAGATTTCCTCTGCGGGTTGGAACAGCGCGACGACAGTTCCGGCCCACTCGTCGGTCGAGGCCGCTAGTCGCTCAACGGCACCGACTAACCAAGTGACGTGCATGTCGTGGCCGCACGCGTGCATGACAGCGGTCTCGGCGCCGTCGAGGCCGGTAGTAGTCACGGTGCTCGCATAGTCGAGCCCCGTCTTCTCCTCGACAGGCAGGGCGTCAATGTCGGCCCGTAGCCATACGGTCGGGCCATCGCCGTTACGGAGCACGGCAACCACTCCGGTGCCGCCGAAGCCCTCAGTGGTGTCGAGGCCCAGAGTTCGCATGTGGCCTGCGATCAGCTGCGCGGTGCGATGCTCCCTAAATGACAGCTCAGGGTTCGCGTGCAGGTCACGGTAGAGGCCATCGAGGTCGATCGACATGGTCATAGCGCGACGGTACCACCACCTGTGAACCGGCTGGTCTCGATCGCCCATCGGCGGGACGCCTATCGTCAATGACCGGCCACGGCTGCCTACTTCGGCGTTCGAACCACAGCCACGGCCCCTGCCGCTAGCTCGGTTCGCGGCCCAGTGTCGCGCTGGCCGATGAGTTCGAAGCCTGAGACGGCGACGGATTCCGCGGCCTCCCCGTGATTGATGGCGATCACGTAATCCGCCTCCGCGCCGCGGCGGGTGACCACCTCGACTCCGGCCGGGACTTCCGGCCGAACAATGCCCGCGTCGGTGTAGACCGCCGTCATCACCTCAGCCAGCCCGGCTGCGTCGAGCCGAGTACTCACGTACCACCCGACCCCGGTGCCATGCGTATTGCGGGTGATTGCAGGCATCCCGGCCCCTGGTCCGTCGAGGTAGGTGGCCATGACCTCGGCGCCCGCGAGCGCGAGGTGCTCCTGCCAGACGTCTGCGTTGAGCACTTCCGCGTCGAGCACAGCGCCGTTCCAGGTCACCGTCACGGTGACGTTCTCGCGTAGCGGGAGGAACTCCTCGACGGTCACACCGAGTGACACGCGCAACGGCGACAGGAATCCGCCATCGTGCACCGTGTCGAATTCGTCGACAATGGCAGAGAAGAAGGACACCAGCAACGTGCCGCCCTGCTCGACGTACTGGGTGAGGTTCGCGGCATCCGCTGTCGTGAGCAAATACTGCGCCGCTCCGGACAGCGAGGAACTCCGTTACCTGGCGGCGCGCCGGATTGCGCTGGGCGGCAGTTGGCCCCAGCGGACCGTGAACTGCCCGCCACTGCCTGCGCCG
>JANOED010000194.1:0-1786 GCA_031413035.1 Leifsonia sp.
GCCGTATGGGCGCATGCAGTTGGTCGACATCAACCGAGGCCCTCTCGACCGCGCGCTCGGGCTCAGCGAACTCAAATTCGTGACCGCCGCCGCGGCGACCGGGGTGGTCATCCCCGGGCTCGTGAACGCCGACGCTGAACGTCTGCGAGACGACCTCGTCGCCCTCGCCGAGAGCCGACGGGCTGGGTTGTGAGCGAAGAATCGCTCGCCGAGCAGCCGTCGCGTGCGCCCGCCGCCCCTGCGGCATCCGCCGCGCTCGGTCGGCTCGCCGACGGTGAGTGGCACCGGCTGCACCCCGCGACCCCGCTGCTGCGCGGCGGAATCGCGTTAGTCGCCATCCTCGGCGTGATCATCGTCAACCTGCGCGACGTGTTCATCGAGGTCATCTTCGTCGGGCCTGAGGGCCAAGACGACCCGCTCATCTGGATCATCGAGCACGATTACGCCCTGCCGATACTCGCCGCCATCGCGGGCGGACTCCTGCTCTTCATTGCCGGCTTCTACTTCTCGTGGCGGATGCACACGTTCCGCATCACCGACGAGCTCGTTGAGGTGCGTAGCGGAATCCTGTTCCGCACCAGTCGGCGGGGCAGGCTCGACAGGATTCAGGGCATCAACATCGTGCGGCCGTTCCTGGCACGGCTGGTCGGAGCCGCCAAGCTTGAGGTGAACGTGGCCGGGCAAGACGCCAACGTGCAGCTCGCCTATCTCGGTTCGTCTGCCGCGGATGAACTTCGGCGGGAGATACTCGCGCTCGCATCGGGGACTCGCGCTGAAGCCGCCGCTGAAGCCGCCGCCGGAGGCTTCATCGAGACCCGCGTCAACGAACTGCTCGCGCCCGAACTGGATCCGGATGCCGCCCCGCCCGAGTCGGTCGTTCAGATGAACGTCGGCCGGCTGATCGGGTCTCTCCTGCTCAGCGGCACGACGATCGCGCTCATCATCGGTACCGCGGTAGCCATCACCGTCATCGTCATGACCGGGGAGTTCCTGTTCCTCCTGGGCTTTGTGCCTGCGGTGATCGGTCTGGTGAGCTTCACCGTCACACGCTTCACGCGCTCACTGCGGTACTCGATCGCGGCAACTCCAGACGGCGTTCGCGTGGGGTTTGGGCTGCTCTCGACGAGCAACGAGACCTTGCCGCCCGGTCGCATTCATGCGGTTCTCGTGAATCAACCGCTTCTCTGGCGAGCCGCAGGGTGGTGGGAGATCAAGCTCAATAGAGCATCAAGCAGCTCGACTAGTGGGGCGGCGGGCCAAGCAAACACGACGATCCTGCCTGTCGGCAACCTCGACGATGTGCGCAAGGTGCTCGAACTCGTACTCGTCGACACTGAGGATATCGGCTCGATCGTGCAGGCGGTCGTATCGAAGGGTGGCGACGACGGCTTCGTGAACTCGCCTCCCCGTGCGGCAGTGCTGCGCTGGTTCTCCTGGCGTCGCAACGGCTATGCCATAACGCCACATCTGGTGCTCCTACGTCGCGGCGCGATCTGGCGAGAACTGGCAATCGCACCGCTTGCCAGAGCGCAAAGCATCTCGATGAGTCAGGGGCCACTACTGCGCAGGCTCAGGCTTGCCAGCGTCACTGTGCAGACCGTGACCGGACCGGTGTCGGCCCGGCTGGGCGCAGTAGATGTTGACGACGCCGTCGCGTTCTTTACTCAGGTCGCGGATGCCACGGTGCGCAGCGCCACGACCGACACCACTCACCGCTGGCGCGAGCGGCAGACCGGGCCTGCGACCTCGTGAGCTCGCCCACAGGCCGCCTCGGGGTCGGGATCGT
>JANOED010000195.1:0-3485 GCA_031413035.1 Leifsonia sp.
CGGGTCGGCCAGGTCGTGCGCGCGAACACGCGCAGCCGCTAGCAAGACCGCTTCATCGCCGAGTCGGAGCGGATGGTTGGCGCAGCAGTGCGCGAAGCAACCGTTCGCCCCGACTCGCGCGGGTGATCGTTAGGGCAACACCCCCACCGACGCGAGTGCCGCGCGCAGTAGCGACCCGCGGCCACCCTCCATGTCGGCGGTGACCGACTCAGATGCCGCCTCGGCGGGGCGCATCCACGTGATCTCCAGCGCGTCCTGGCGCGGTTCGCACGTTCCTGTTACCGGCACGACGTAGGCGAGCGAGACGGCGTGCTGGCGGGAATCCATGAACTGGCTCGAGCCCGGCCACGGGAAGTACTCGGCGACCGAGAACGGCACCGGACTCGCGGGCAGCAGCGGGAAGGCCATCGGGCCGAGATCCTTCTCGAGGTGCCGGAACAGCGCGTCGCGGAGAGTCTCGCCATACATCACGCGGCCTGAGACTAGGGTGCGTGTAATCTCCCCGTCTCTGCCGCGCAGGAGCATCCCGATTTCGGTGACCTTGCCGAGCCCGTCGACCCGCACCGGAACGGCCTCGACGTAGAGCAACGGCAGTCGACGCCGGGTCTCGGTGAGTTCCTCATCGGACAACCAGCCGGAGTTGGGGTCGGGAGTGCCTACTGAGCTCATGCTCCATTGTCACCCAAAGTACTGTTGAGACATGCAACTCGACAGCGATGCCGTGCAGTGGTCTGCCCCCGAGCGCGAGCGCGCCGGCCGACCTCTTATCGTGCTTCTGCACGGGTACGGCTCGCACGAGGGCGACCTCTTCGCGCTGTCGCCGCGCCTGCCGCTGGGCGCGACCGTGGCATCCGTGCGCGCGCCAATGCGTGAGAGCGGCGGCTTCGCGTGGTGGTCGCTGGCGGGGCAGGTTCCCGGCACGCCGGATCCGGTTGCGGTGGATGCCGGGGCGAACGCTGTACTCGATTGGCTCGATACAGTGCAGGCGGCGTCCGTGAGCCTTCTCGGATTCTCGCAGGGCGGCGCGATCGCCCTGCAACTGCTGCGCCTCGCCCCGGATCGCTTCACGACGGCCGTGTGCATCGCGGGTTTCATCGGCTCGCTCGATCATCCCGGGGATGCCTTACTCGCCGAACTGCGTCCGTCCGTGTTCTGGGGCCGAGGTACCGCTGACACCGTCATTCCCGCGGTGGCAGTGGACCGCACTGCCGAGTGGCTCGAGACCCACACGACCCCGACGATCCGCATCTACGAGGATCTCGGGCACTCGATCTCGACGCAAGAGTTGAGCGACCTGACGGGGTTCCTGGCCGAGCACCTGTAGCGGGGGCCGCCCCGCCGATCCCCGCCCCGCCCCGCCCCCACCCCGCCCCGCCGCCAAGAGTCAGTCGCCCGGGGGAGGATAGACGGATGGTGCTCGACCGCTTCTCGCCCGCGACGCGGGAGTGGTTCGCGGGCGCCTTTCCGGAGCCGACGCCCGCGCAGCTCGGCGCGTGGGAGGCCGTGTCGACCGGGGGTCACGCGCTCGTTGTTGCGCCGACCGGCTCGGGCAAGACGCTCGCGGCGTTCCTGTGGTCGATCGATCAGCTGATCACCAAGCCGAGCGAGAACGCGGGAACCCGGGTTCTCTACATCTCTCCCCTCAAGGCGCTCGGCGTCGACGTCGAGCGCAACCTCCGCTCGCCACTGGTCGGCGTCACCCAAACGGCGAAGCGACTCGGACTCCCGGCCCCTGCCGTCACGGTCGGCGTGCGGTCGGGCGACACCACCTCTCAGGACCGGCGGATGCTCGCCCGCACGCCCCCCGACATCCTGATCACCACGCCCGAATCGCTGTACCTCATGCTCACGTCGGCGGCGAAGTCG
Organism: Leifsonia sp.; assembly: GCA_031413035.1. Taxonomy (GTDB): domain Bacteria; phylum Actinomycetota; class Actinomycetes; order Actinomycetales; family Microbacteriaceae; genus Rhodoglobus. The sequence goes on from JANOED010000195.1 coordinate 1,867, forward strand.
ACCCTCGCCAACGTCGAGACCGTCATCATCGACGAGGTGCACGCGGTCGCGGCGACGAAGCGCGGCGCGCACCTCGCCGTCTCCCTCGAGCGACTGGATGCCCTGCTCCCGAAGCCCGCACAGCGGATCGGGTTGTCGGCAACCGTGCGTCCGCTGGAGGAGGTAGCTCGCTTTCTCGGAGGGCGCGCACCGGTCACGATCGTGCAGCCGCCCGCCGCGAAGACGTTCGACCTGACTGTGGTCGTGCCCGTGGACGACATGACAGAGCCGGGCGTCTTCACGCCGCGGGAGGGCTCGACCTCAGGCCCGACCGGCATGCCCGCCGAAGCGACCGGATCGATCTGGCCGCACGTGGAGGAGTCGATCGTCGACCACATCCTCGCCCATCGGTCGACAATTGTTTTTGCGAACTCGCGTCGGCTCGCTGAGCGGCTGACGGCGCGGCTCAACGAGATCTATGAGGAGCGAGCCCTTCCAGCCCTTCGAGAGCCTCAGGGACCGGCTCAAGGCCCCGAACTGCTGGCCCGAGCGCACCATGGCTCGGTGAGTAAGGAACAACGCGCCACCATCGAAGACGACCTCAAGCGCGGCCTGCTGCGGTGCGTCGTGGCAACGAGTTCACTCGAGCTCGGGATCGACATGGGCGCCGTCGATCTCGTGATTCAGGTCGAGTCACCGCCGAGCGTGGCATCCGGGCTGCAGCGCATCGGTCGGGCCGGGCACCAGGTCGGCGAGATCTCGAAGGGTGTGCTGTTTCCCAAACATCGCACCGACCTGATCCATACCGCAGTCGCCGTCGACAGGATGCGCACCGGCCAAATCGAAGCGATCGCCGTGCCCGCGAACCCGCTCGATGTTCTTGCGCAGCAAACCGTCGCAGCGGTCGCGCTCGAGGCGCTGGATGTTGAGGAATGGTTCGACACCGTGCGCCGCAGTGCGCCCTTCGCGACCCTGCCGCGGAGTGCCTACGACGCGACGCTCGACCTGCTCAGTGGGCTCTACCCGAGTGACGAGTTCGCTGAGCTGCGTCCGCGCATCGTGTGGGACCGGGTCGGCGGCACGATCGAGGGCCGGCCGGGCGCGCAAAGGTTGGCCGTGACATCCGGGGGTACGATTCCCGACCGCGGACTGTTTGGGGTGTTCATTGTGGGCGGGGGCCCTTCGAGCCCTTCGAGTGCCTCAGGGACCGAGCGAGGGACCGGCCCGGGCCGGCGCGTCGGCGAACTCGACGAGGAGATGGTCTACGAATCGCGCGTCGGCGACGTCTTCGCGCTCGGCACAACGAGTTGGCGCATCGAGCAGATCACGCACGATCAAGTGCTCGTCAGCCCCGCGTTCGGCCAGCCGGGCAAGGTGCCGTTCTGGAAGGGCGACGGGCTGGGGCGGCCCGCCGAACTCGGAGCGGCGATCGGGGGCTTTGCGAGGGAGGTCTCGACGAGCTCGACCCGCCTGAACGTCGAGCGAATGAGCGCGATCGGCCTGGACGAACGGGCGGTCACCAACCTCGTCGCCCTGATCGCCGAACAGAAGGAGTCGACCGGGCAGGTTCCGACCGATACGACCCTCGTCGTCGAGCGCTTCCGCGACGAGCTCGGCGACTGGCGCGTGGTCTTGCATTC
>JANOED010000196.1:0-5748 GCA_031413035.1 Leifsonia sp.
GGCGTCGTGACCACCGGTTCGCCGCGCTGCGTGGTGGGTGCCAGGCGCTGGCGGATGCCCTGCTCGGCCGAGTCGATGGCGCGCGACAGGCCCGGCGACAGCACCGGCGCCGGGCGGTCCAGCGCCTGCGAGCGCGTCGACGACACAAAGTTCGGCACGTGGCGGCCGATGAGGCGGTTCAACCGGCCCAGCACCGCTTCGGCATGTTCGCGGCTGCGCGCCAGCGGTGCGGCGCGAGTCATCATGCGCGTTTCGTCGCCGACACCGCCGCGGCCGAAACCCGCCAGCGATTGCTCCACCGTGAGTACACCGGTCAGGTACAGAGCCATCGCGACGCCGATCGCAACGATCCCCACCGGGATGCGGTTGCCGATGAAGGCGACGACTGCAGCCAGCAGCACGACGAGCGTGACAATTATCGGATCCATCGAGCCCCCAACAGGCGTGAGCTCATTGACTTGCTCCTCGCGAAGTTAACCGGATCGTGATCACAACATAGAACCTCGGCCGATAGTTGACGCACCATTGGCGCGGGACTGCGCAACCGGTGGCGTAGGAACTACGCTGTGGTCGTGGTACTAGAAAGCCCCTCGCCAGACGACTGGCGGCCACTGCCGACCACGGTCGTGCGTCGCGCGATTGACGACGTCAAGGGTGCGCATCCACTCTCCGCCGACATGCTCGACACGGTTGCCCAAAGCTTTCACGCACGGGGAGATGGACCGGTGCGATTCGAGGTGCGACGCCGGCAATTGGGGTCGCTGTCGGTTGCCGCAATCTCGATGTCGGAGATGAGAATTCTCCGCCTCCCGTTCTCCCGGGCTAACACCATCCATCTTGGGTTTGTTCTTGAGGGATCGATTTCCATCGCGTCTCGCGGTGGCGAGTCGGCCACCATGGTTGCCGGGGAGGTGACCTTGATTACCAATTGGACGGCATTCGACGTCTCGTGCTCCGACGACACCACCGTTCTGCACGTGCTTATCCCTGAGGCGCGCCTGCGGGAACGCGGGGTACGAGTGCGGCATTCCCGCTTTCGGCTTGAAGGCGAGCGCACGTTGGGCGCGCCGATTCTGGCGTTTGCCGAGGCTGTCAATGACCCCGGCTGGAACCCGACACCCACGGCTTCAAGAATTGCCGAGCGCGTGCTGGAAGACCTGTGTGTCGGCCTCCTTATCGAGTGGGAGGACGACACCCTCGATCGAGAAGACCTCCGAGCGCAGTTGCGCCGTAGAGCGATTGAAGAGATTGCGCTTCGGCACAGGGATCCGCTGCTATCGCCAACGGTGCTCTCGAAGACGCTCGGTGTGTCACTTCGGCACCTTCAGCGCGGCTTCGAGGGCAGCGGGTCTACAGTCGCGGAGCAGATCGGCAGGCATCGCACCGAGTCGGCGGCTCTGCTCCTGACCGCCCCGGGCGGGACGGCCCTGACGGTAAGCGAGGTAGCGCGGGCAACGGGATTCGGATCGACCTACGAATTGCGATCTGCCTTCCGGCAGCGCTTCGGACTCTCGCCTTCTGAGTACCGCGCACTTCGCGATGAAAGCGCGCCACGGGGTGTCGAGTATCACGCCAATGGCGCGTCGACAGCGGCCGACCCGGCCATAGTTGTGTCATAGCTTCGGCTCGAAGGGGACATCAATGAAGGCTCAGTTGTTGCGTGGCGGGATTGTTGTCGCCGTACTAGCCATATCGCTGTCGGCATGCGCGTCAAACGGTCCGGGCGCTCGGAGCGCGGTCGAGGCATCCGCGATCCTCGGAACGTGGACAGTTGACGCGACGTTTGCGTCCCCGGAACAGCCCTTCGTCGATTTCGCTGAGGACGGCACGTGGAGTGCGTCGGATGGCTGCAACCGCGTGCTGGGCACGTGGGAGCTCGAGACCGATGGCACTATGACGACGACCGCGGGGCCCTCAACGCTGATCGCCTGCGATGGTGCACAGTTGCCCCTTGCCGTCGCTTTGGTCGACTACGTGCAGCTCGACGGCGAAACGCTGGTCATCCACAGTTCTGAAGAGTCGACCGTGACCGAACTCGTTCGAACCGATGACCCGACAGTCGGCCCTGCTGGACTCCCGATCGGCCAGTGGGTCGAGTCAGACGAGGCGGGCGCGCCCTTCCTCACACTCGCGGCAGACGGCTCCGCCACTGGCGATGACGGCTGCAACAGATTGATCGGCACGTGGGAACTGGCCGATGACGGTGCGGTGACCTTCGGCCCATTCGCTAGCACCCTCAAGTTCTGTGAAGGCGTAGAGACCTGGCTCGGTGGCGCGGCTCTCGGGCGCATCCAGGGCGGCATCATGACCCTTCAGGACGCGAGCGGCACTGTCCTCGGGCAGCTTGCCCTCAATTAGGTCTCTGCCCACAGGGCAGTGGAGCACAACCCACAACATCGAAAGAAAAAGGAACTATGTCAGACCTTTGGCAGCTTATTTGGAACCTCTTCGTCATCTTCGCGTTCGTCGCGTACCTGATGATCCTCATCTCGATCTTCTCGGATCTGTTCCGTGATCGTGCGCTCAACGGGTGGTACAAGGCGCTGTGGTTCATCTTCCTCATCGTCGTGCCGTACATCGCGGCGTTCATCTACCTGATCGCCCGGGGTCGGGGAATGGCGAACCGTCAGATGGAGCTTGAGCAGGCACGCGCCGAGGCGACCAGCTCCTACATCCGGCAGGTTGCCGGCAGTGGGCCGGCCGGTGACATCGCTAGCGCGAAGTCGCTGCTCGACGCGGGTACCATCACCGCTGACGAGTACGAGAAGTTGAAGAAGAAGGCACTCGCCTAAGCACCGAAATTAACGGTGGGTGGTCGCACGGGTAGCCCCGCTCGACCACCCACTGTCGTTGCTGCCGCCATCGTCGCGGCCACTATCGTTGTGGGGTGTCCACACTCCCCAACCCCTTCGGTCAGGTTCTCGTCGCACTCGTCACTCCGTTCAGCAACGACGGTGAAGTGAACTGGACCGACGTTGAGAAGCACATCAACGATGTCATCGAGGCGGGAGCCGATGGCATCGTCGTCACCGGAACGACGGGCGAGACATCGACTCTCACCGACCCGGAAAAGGTCAAGCTGGTCGAGGTCGCGAAGAATGTCGCGGGCGGCCGCGCCAAGGTCGTCACCGGTGGTGGCTCGAATGAGACCGCGCATGCGATCGAACTCGCCAAGAAGAGCGAGAAGGCTGGCGCCGACGGCAACATGATCGTCACGCCGTACTACAACAAGCCGACTCAGGCGGGCATCCTCACTCACTTCAGGATGATCGCGGATGCCACGGACCTGCCCGTCATCCTCTACGACATTCCCGGGCGCACCGGGGTGCCCATCAACTACGAGACGATCCTGCGCGCCTCAAAGCACCCGAACATCCTGGCGATCAAGGATGCCAAGGGCGACCTCGCCGAGGTCAGTCGCGTGCTCAACCAGACCGATTTGTACTACTTCTGCGGGGACGACGCGAACGTGCTGCCGAGCTTGGCCATTGGTGCCACTGGCCTCATCGGAGTCACGGCCAACATTGCCCCTACCCCGTATCGCCACATAGTCGATGCCGTGAACGCGGGCGACCTCAAGGCCGCTACCGCCGCGCACAAGGCGCTGGAGCCCTTGGTTCGGGCGACCATGACCCACGTGCCTGGCACGGTCGCCGCGAAGTACATCCTCCACGGACTTGGCCGCATCTCCAGCCCGAGAGTGCGACTGCCGTTAGTGGGTCCCGAGGAGTGGGAAGCCGCGCAGATCGAAGACGAGATCGATCTGGTTCGAGACATTCCGGGTGTGAACTTCGACAACTTCCGGCCCGACCGGAACGCCGCAGCGGGTGGCGCCCTACCGAAGGTTGCGGGCACGACGCGCTGACCGTGTGGATTGGGCAGAGCGGGTAGGCTCGGCACTGATGCCAGTCTCAATCTCGACTCCGCCCAAACTCGTCCCGGGAACCCTCCGCGTCACGCCCATCGGCGGCCTCGGCGAGATCGGGCGCAACATGACGATCTTCGAAATTGACGGCAAGATTCTCGTCGTCGACTGTGGCGTGCTGTTTCCCGAGGAGAACCAGCCGGGCGTCGACTTGATCCTTCCCGACTTCAGTCCGATCCGAGAGCGGCTCGAGGATGTTGTCGCGATCGTGCTCACTCACGGCCACGAAGACCACATTGGTGCGGTTCCCTACTTGCTCAGGCTTCGTGCAGACATCCCGATTATCGGATCTACCCTCACGCTCGCGCTCATCGAGGCGAAGCTAAAGGAGCATCGGATAACCCCCTACACGCTCGCCGTGAAGGAGGGTCAGAAAGAGAAGCTCGGCCCGTTCGACCTTGAGTTCATCGCAGTGAACCATTCGATCCCAGACGCGCTCGCGGTTGTCATTGCGACTACCGCGGGTGTGGTGCTTCACACCGGTGACTTCAAGATGGATCAGTTGCCGCTCGACGACCGCATCACCGACCTCCGGGCGTTCGCCCGTTTGGGTGAGGCCGGGGTCGACCTGTTCCTCGTTGACTCGACCAACGCCGACGTTCCCGGGTTCACGCCCAGCGAGCGCGAGATTGGTCCCGTCATTGAGGCGGTCATCGCCAAAGCCCCTCGGCGGGTGATCGTGGCCAGCTTCTCCAGCCACGTGCACCGAGTGCAGCAGGTTCTGGATGCCGCCATTGCGAACAAGCGCAAGGTCGTGCTGATGGGGCGCTCGATGGTGCGCAACATGGGGATCGCTGCTGAGCTCGGCTACCTCAAGGTGCCAGACGGCGTTCTCATCGACGCGAAGAAGGCCGTGGATCTTCCCGACAACCAGGTCGTCTACATGTCGACCGGGAGTCAGGGCGAGCCCATGGCAGTGCTTGCCCGCATGGCCAACCTTGAACACCAGATCGAGGTGGGCAAAGGCGACACGGTCATCCTCGCCTCGAGTCTGATCCCGGGCAATGAGAACGCGGTCTACCGCGTGATCAACGGGCTCATGAAGCTCGGCGCGAACGTGGTGCACAAGGCGAACGCCAAGGTTCACGTCTCCGGCCACGCGGCCGCGGGTGAACTGCTTTACGTCTACAACATCCTCAAGCCGAAGAACGTGTTGCCAGTTCACGGCGAACAGCGCCACCTCGTCGCGAACGCGAATCTTGCCATTCAGACCGGCATCCCCGAGGAGAACACGATTCTCGCCGAGGATGGCACGGTCATGGACCTCCGTGACGGCGTTGTGACGATCGTCGGCCAACTCGATCTCGGTTACGTCTACGTCGACGGCTCGAGTGTCGGTGAAATCACGGATGCCGACCTCAAGGATCGCCGAATTCTTGCTGAGGAGGGCTTCATCTCCATCTTCGTCGCCATCGACCCGCAGACCGGCAAGGTCATCGTCGGCCCGGAGATCCAGGCGCGCGGTTTCGCCGAAGACGAGAACGTTTTCGATGCCGTGTTGCCGCAGGTCATCAAGGCCCTGACGGATGCCGCGGACAATGGCACCCGAGACACTCATGCGTTCGCTCAGGTCATCCGGCGGACGGTGGGTCGCTGGGTCAACACGCAGCACCGTCGACGGCCGATGATCGTGCCGGTGGTGATTGAGGCGTAAGCCTCACCCCATGACGACAACGCGCCGCGCCACCGCGGCTGACCTCGCTTTCATGGAGGAGGTCTTTGTCATCACCGCCGACTGGAACCCCGACAACGTCAAGGGCGCCGAGTACTGGCGCACCGATCCAACCTTCCAGCAATACATCGGCGGGTTCCCCCGCGAGACC
>JANOED010000197.1:0-3726 GCA_031413035.1 Leifsonia sp.
AGTTGCGCTGCCTCGTCAAGGTAGTGAGTCGTCAAGAGGATGGTCGTGCCGTCCGCCTTGAGCGAGCGGATCAACTCCCAGAACTGGCGGCGCGCCTCGGGGTCGAAGCCCGTCGTGGGCTCGTCGAGGAATAGCAGCTCAGGGCGTCCGATGAGGCCGAGCGCGACATCCACTCGACGACGCTGACCGCCAGACAGCTTGCGGATCAGCGTCTTCTGCTTCTCCTCAAGGCCGACAGCGGCGATCACCTCATCGACGTCGCGAGGGTTCGGGTAGAAGCCGGCGAAGTGCGAGAGCTGCTCACGCACAGTAACGTTGCCGCTCTCGCCAGTGGACTGCAGCACAATTCCGAGCCGCGCCTTCCAGTCGAGGCCGCCCTTGCCTGGGTCCACGCCGAGAACACTCGCCTCGCCGCTCGTGCGATCGCGGTACCCTTCGAGAATCTCGATGGTCGTACTCTTGCCCGCGCCGTTGGGACCGAGTAGCGCGAAAGTCTCGCCCCGCTCGATGTCGAAGCTCACGCCGTCGAGCGCCGTGAGGTTGCCATAGTTCTTGCGCAGATCGCGCACACTGATTACTGATGTCATGCCTCAATGCTGGCGGCGCGGCAGCGGGGGCGGCAGCCGTGCACCGGCTGAACTTTGCATCCACCACCCGGTGGATGCCGCGGCGCCCGCTCTAGGCGAACAGCCGCTGCAGCCGCTGCACTCCTTCGAGCAGAGGCGCGTCGCCGAGCGCGTAGGACAGCCGGAGGTATCCACTCGGTCCGAATGCTTCACCGGGCACGACGGCGACCTCGGCCTGCTCGAGGATCAGGTCGGCGAGCTCGAGCGACGTGGTGGGCGTGACACCGCCCCAGGTGCGGCCGAGGAGAGCCGTGACATCCGGGTACACATAAAAGGCGCCCTCGGGCATCGGGCAGACGAGGCCGTCGATCTTCGAGAGCTCGGCGACGATTATGTTGCGCCGCTTCTCGTAGGCAACTCGCATGGCCTCGACCGCGTCTTGCGGGCCGGTGAGGGCTTCAATGGCGGCGCGCTGCGAGATGTTGGAAACGTTGCTGGTGAGGTGCGACTGGAGGTTCGCGGCGGCCTTTATTGCGTCGGCGGGACCGACCATCCAACCCAGCCGCCAGCCGGTCATCGCGTAGCTCTTCGCCACTCCGTTGACGAGTATGGTGCGGTCGGCAAGTGCCGGTACGGCCTCGACGATCGAGACGGCATGGAGCGATGCCTGCCCTGAGGCACTCGAAGGGCGGGGCCCCGAGGCACTCGAAGGGTAGACCAGGTTCTGATAAATCTCGTCAGAGATCACCCACAGACCGTGCTTCTCGGCCCATTCCCCAATTGCTCGAGTTTGTTCGGCCGAATACACCGCGCCGGTCGGGTTCGATGGCGACACAAACAGCAGCACCTTGGTGCGGTCGGTGCGCGCCGCCTCGAGCTGTTCGACGGTCACGAGGTAGCCCTGGTCGGCGCCCGCGAAGACCTCAACGGGAACACCGCCCGCGAGCCGGATCGCCTCCGGGTAGGTGGTCCAGTACGGGGTCGGCAGCAGCACTTCGTCGCCCGGGTCAACGATCGTGGCGAAGGCCTGGTAGACTGCCTGCTTGCCCCCGTTGGTGACGACCACCTGGCTGGCAGCGACCTCGAGCCCACTGTCGCGTAGCGTCTTCGCTGCAACCGCTTCGCGCAGTTCTGGCAGGCCCGCGGCCGGCGTGTATCGGTGGTTCTTCGGGTCGAGTACAGCTCGGGATGCCGCTTCGACGATGTTCTGCGGAGTCATGAAGTCTGGCTCGCCAGCGGCATAGCTGATGATCGGGCGCCCCTCGGCCTGGAGGGACTTCGCCTTCGCGTCGACCTTCAGGGTGGCCGACTCGGCGATGGCAGCGATTCGACGGGAAATGCGTGGGAGGCTCACATCCCAATCCTAGGCGGGCCGGTGAATGCCGTACACTGGAGGACTGGTAGTTGAAATCTGCCATGCTTTCGCGCGCCCGCGCACCAGCGAAAGTGCCGCGGATTTCAGCCCAAAGGGTGGTAGCTCAATTGGTAGAGCAACGGTCTCCAAAACCGTAGGTTGCAGGTTCAAGTCCTGTCCGCCCTGCAGCAAGCCGAAGAATCGGAAGGTAACAACGTGGCGAGAAGTGAAGTTGACGAGCCCAGCGAGGACATCGTTGCCAACGCGAAGAAGGAGCGCGCCCAAAAACGCGGACTGTTCGGGCGGATGGCCTTGTTCATCCGCCAGGTCATGGCAGAACTGCGCAAGGTCGTCACGCCCACCCGCAAGGAGCTGATCAGCTACACGGCCGTGGTGCTGGTGTTCGTTGTCATCATGATGGCAATCGTGTCGGGCCTCGACTTCGTGTTCAGCTTGCTCGTGAACTTCGTGTTCGGCGATCCCAGCCTCCGCGCATAGCCCCACACCTGTTCGGCGGAGATCCGCCCGGTAACGCAACGAAAAGAGATTTCAGTGTCTGAGAACCACCGCGACGATTTTGAGATCGCGACGGCCGCGGAGCAGTCCTCCGAAGACGACGAGGCACAAACGGGCAATGTGCTCGCTCAGGCGGAGGCCTCCGAGGATTCTGCCGAACACGCCGCGATGCACATCATTGACGACGAAGACGACGAGACCGAGGGTGACCTTGCTGGTCTCCTCGAGGCGCTCGACGCAGCCATGGACCCCGAGGCCGACGCCATAGTCGACGACGCCCTCGATATCGATTCGATCGATGAGGCGGATGCCGCGGTCGCAGCAACCGACGACGAAGCCGAGGTCGAGGCAGCCGAGGCCCCGTCCGCTGAGGCTCTCGAAGCGTCCGACTCCGATGCGTCAGACTCCGAATCGTCCGAAGACGTCGACCCCTACGACGAGTTCCGCTCAGAGTTGCGCGGCAAGCCTGGCAAGTGGTACGTCATCCACTCGTACGCCGGGTTCGAGAAGCGAGTGAAGCAGAACATCGAGAACCGCAAGGTGTCGATGGCTATGGAGGACTACGTCTTCCAGGTCGAGGTTCCGATGGAAGATGTCGTCGAGATCAAGAACGGCCAACGCAAGCTGGTGAACCGCGTGCGCATCCCGGGCTACGTACTCGTGCGCATGGACCTCAATGAAGACAGCTGGTCTGTCGTTCGCCACACTCCCGGTGTGACCGGGTTCGTGGGCAACTCGCATAACCCGCGGCCACTGCGCTTCGATGAGGCCTTCAACATGCTGAAGAGCCTCGTGCAGATCGTCGAGGCTCCGGTAGCCAAGGGCGCCGGTGGTAAGGGCAAGACGGCGAGCCGTGTCATCCCCGCAGAGATCGACTTCGAAATCGGCGAGACCATCACCATTAAGGAAGGTTCGTTCGCGGGCCTGCCTGGATCTATCTCCGAGATCAAGGCCGAGAGCGGCAAGCTCATCGTGCTGGTATCGCTCTTCGAGCGCGAGACCCCGGTCGAGCTCAGCTTCGATCAGGTAACCAAGCTGTAGCCACGCTCAGATTTTCCGGGTAAAGTAGCCCGGTTCCACTACCACCGCTGCCAGCATCAGGCTGACTTGCGGGAGCGTCGCCCCAGGGCGGCACGAAACAAAGGAAAACAATGGCACCGAAGAAGAAGGTTACGGGTCTGATCAAACTTCAGATCCAGGCCGGCGCCGCTAACCCCGCACCGCCCATCGGGCCTGCGCTGGGTCAGCACGGCGTGAACATCATGGAGTTCTGCAAGGCGTACAACGCGG
>JANOED010000198.1:0-3058 GCA_031413035.1 Leifsonia sp.
ACTGGCGGGGCGCATCCCGTTCCCGATGATTGTCATCAACGACTCTCGACTGAAGGCGATCGGCGAGAACAAGCACGCGGTCGGCCAGAGCGTGGTCGAGTCGTTCATGCGCATCACGAACCTGATGGTCAATTCGAAGCGGTTCGTCGTGGTGGGTTACGGCTGGTGCGGGCGCGGCGTCGCCCAGTACCTTCGGGCGCTCGGCGGCAAGGTGGCTGTGGTCGAGGTCGACGAGCTCGTCGCCTTTGAGGCGGCGATGGATGGGTTCAGGGTCGATACGATCGAGGGCCTGGCCGAGTGGGGCGAGGTGTTCATCACCGCGACGGGGCATCCGGCAATCCTGACTCAGCCGTTCTTCGAACGCGTCGGCGACGGCGCGGTGCTTGCCAATTGCGGTCATTTTCCGTGGGAGATCGACGTTCCGGCCCTGCGCGCTTACTCGACCGGAAGCACCCAGCTCGACGACGCGATTGAGCGAGTTGACCTTCCCGGCGGTCGCCACGTCATCCTCCTCGCCGACGGCCGCATGATGAACCTCGCCGGCCGCGCGCCAAAGGGCAACTCGCTCGAGTCGATGGATCTCGGCTTTCTGCTACAGAGCCTCTCCCTCGAGCGGGTAGCGACCGGCCGCGAGAGCCTGTCCCCGGGAGCCCAGCCGGTTCCCGACGACATCGACCGCGAGATTGCCCGAAGGATGCTCGCCGCAATGTCGGCCGCCCGCTGATGCCAACCCAGCCCACCCGCGACCGTGCCACCCGAACGGACCGCGCCGAAGCACCCGAGTACGCCGTGCCCGCGCTCGAGAAGGGTCTGGACATCGTCGAACTGCTCGCAGAGACCTCCGGTGGGCTAGGCCAAACCGAGATCGCCGAGGCGACCGGGCGCAGCGTCGGGCAGATCTTCAGGGTGCTCGGAGTTCTCGAGCGCCGTGGCTATATCGTGCGCGATCGGCAGAGCGGCCTCTACTCGTTCTCGATGATGGCGTTCGACCTCGCCCACCGACATCCTCCCCTGCGCGGCCTCATCGCGCTTGCCACCACCCCAATGCGTGAACTCGCCGAGCGGGTGCAGCAGTCGTGCAACTTGAGCGTGCTTGACGGCGGGCGGGTTCGGGTGATCGCGCAAGTGGAAAGCCCAGCCGATTTCGGCTATCGAGTGCGGGTGGGTGCCCTCTTCCCCCTCGAGACCGCTACCGGATCGGTGCTGACCGGCGCCGGAGCGCTTACCCGACAGGATCCGCTGCAGGCGGGAATCACCGACGTGGTTGCCCCGGTCACCGACCAACGAGGGGGCACGCGAGCCGCTCTTACGGTGCCGTACGTCGCCACGACCTTCTCCGGCATCCCGGTTGCCGACATCATCGCCGCGGCAGGGAATACCGCCGCCGAGATCTCGCGAGCCTTGCAGGGTCAACCCCGGTAGATTGGCCCTATGAACGCTCCCGTCACCGACTACATTCTGCCCGGGGGTGGAGCGAGCATCACTGCGCTGCCCAAGGTGTCCCTCCACGATCACCTCGACGGGGGCCTGCGCTCACAGACGATTATCGAGTTGGCAGACGCGATCGGCATGGCCGTCCCAGCGGCGGATGCCCCGGCTTTGGCCACCTGGTTCGCAGAGCAATCAGACTCCGGATCCCTCGTCGAATACCTGAAGACGTTCGATATCACTACCGGGGTCATGCAAACCCACGAGGGATTGTCTCGCGTGGCTCGCGAATTCGTGCTCGACCTGCACGCCGACGGAGTGATCTACGGCGAGATCCGCTGGGCACCAGAGCAGCACCTGACCCGCGGACTGAGCCTCGATCAGGCCGTCGAGGCAGTGCAGGAGGGTCTGGAGGCAGGAGTCGAGGAGGTGCGCCACGCGGGCGGGAGCATCCGTGTCGGCCAACTAATTAGTGCGATGCGGCACGCGGATCGCGGGCTCGAGATCGCCGAACTGGCCGTGCGTCATCGCACCAACGGCGTCGTCGGTTTCGACATTGCGGGCGCCGAGGCAGGATTCCCCGCCGCCAATCTCCGTGAGGCGTTCGACTACCTCGCTCGGCACTTCCTGCCAGCAACCGTGCACGCGGGCGAAGCCGACGGCCTCGAATCGATCCGCGGCGCACTGTTCGACGGTCGCGCCCTGCGACTCGGGCACGGCGTGCGCCTCGCCGAAGACGTACACACCGCGCGGGAGGACGACGAGAACACCTACGTCACGCTCGGCCCGGTCGCGCAGTGGGTCAAGGATCGCGAGATCGCTCTCGAACTCTCTCCGTCTTCGAACCTTCAGACCGGGGCGATCGAACAGTGGGGTGACGAACTCGTTGACCACCCGTTCGACCTGCTCTACCAGCTCGGCTTCCGGGTGACCGTCAACACCGACAACCGCCTCATGAGCGCGACGTCGCTCAGCCGCGAGCTGTCCCTTCTGGCCGAGACCTTCGACTACGACCTGACCGACCTCGCCGTGTTCCAGCTCAATGCAGCCGCAGCGACCTTCCTGCCTCTAGAGGAGCGCGAAGACCTCGCCGACCGCATCACGGCCGGGTTCGAGGAGGCCTGAAGCTCGATGCCGCTGCCCCCGCTCCCTGAGAGCGCCATCGTCATTGGCGCGCGCGCCGCTGACTGGCGCGCCGCCGTGACGATTGCGGCCGACGCCCTCGCGGCCTCCGGTGCCGCCAAGCCCGCTTATGCCCGAGAAATGATCAGGATGATCGACGAGCACGGGCCGTACGTGGTGATCGCGCCGGGCCTTGCGCTGGCGCACGCCCGCCCAGGGCCCGAGGTGCTTGCCGACGGGCTGTCGGTGGTGACTCTTGCCGAACCGGTGAGGTTTGGCCACCCGCACAATGACCCGGTGAGTGTCATTCTTGGACTCGCAATTCTGACCGCTGACCGGCATCTCGCTGTGGTGGCTGCGGTGGCGAACATCTTCAACGACTCGACCGCGATCGCCGACCTCGCGGCCGCGACCAGCGCCGCAGAGGTGCAGGCGATCATGACGGTCCCGGCATGAAGATCGTGACGATCTGCGGCGCGGGAATCGGCAGTTCCGGCATCCTCAAGGT
>JANOED010000199.1:0-2259 GCA_031413035.1 Leifsonia sp.
CGCTGTGAGGCCATCGATGACGTCGCCGAGGCCGAGCGGGTCACGCCCGGGAGCGAACGGAACACTCGTGCCCTCCCTCTTCTCGCGCTTGCGACTCATGACGCTCGAGCGCTGTCCGCCGAACACGCGTTTGAACCTCAGATACACCGCGACGTGCTCGAGCTCTGGTTGTTCACTCATCGGTCACCACCCGCCCCGCTCGAATGTGCACGACGTGGGCGGCAAGGCCGGCGGGAACGTCGTCGAACACAGCGGCCGTGATCAGCACCTGCTCGTAGTCGGCGACCGCCTCGGCCAGCCGAGCCCTGCGCGACTCGTCAAGCTCTGCGAATACGTCATCGAGAATCAGGACCGGATCTCCGGCGGATGCCTCCCGCCGAAGCACCGCCGCCGACGCGAGTTTCAGCGCCAGCGCGAACGACCAACTCTCGCCGTGGCTGGCATAGCCGCGCGCAGCGAGACCATTGAGTCCGAGGACCAGGTCATCCCGGTGCGGCCCAACGAGCGATACTCCCCTGTCGAGTTCGGCGCGCCGTAGGCGCGCGAGCGCCGCGCCGAATCCCTCGGCCGCGCTCGAAGCCGACACCGGTTGCGCGCGCACGGCCGACTCGTCAGCCGCGTCGTCATCCGTCGCTGCCGTCGCTGCCGTCGCAAAGATGCTCAGCTGCGATGCGAGGCTTGCCCCGTGATCGGCGCCGGCGATGGCCGTGTACGCGCGCGAGACTTCTGGGGCGAGTTCGGCGACGAGGCTCGTTCGTGCCGCGATGAGTTCTGAGCCGAGAGCGACTAATCGCTCATCCCAGATTTCCAGGGTTCCGAGTTGGGTTTCCTTGAGACCTGAGCCTCGAGCCGACTTAAGCAATGTGTTGCGTTGTCGCAGCACTCGCTCGTAGTCGGAGATCACTCCCGCTAGGCGTGGGGATCTGAGTACAAGTAGGTCGTCCATGAACTTACGCCTCACGGAAGGTTCTCCTCGAACGATCGCCAAGTCCTCGGGGGCGAACAACACGCTGGAAAAGTATCGGGGCAACTCCCGGGTCTTGATTGGAGAGCGGTTCACCTGCGCGCGGTTCGCTACCGACCGGTTGAGTTGAACTTCGGCGAGAACCTCGCGGTCATCGTGGGCCAGTCGGGCACGGATGATCGCCGACTCTTGCCCCTGCCGAATCATCGCGTGGTCGAGCGAGACGCGATGCGAGCCGAGCGTGCTGAGATAGCCGAGCGCCTCAACGAGATTCGTTTTGCCCTGACCGTTGCTCCCCACGAATAGGTTCGGGCCGGGGTGCAACTGAACGTCAAGAGTCTCGTAGTTTCTAAAGTCCGAGAGGTTCAGGTGGGTGACGATCACGAGATCACGGTCGTCTCAACTCTTGCGGACGGCGTGGCCACCAAACTGGTTACGGAGTGCCGCGACAGCCTTCATTGAGGGCGAGTCCTCTTGCCGCGAGACGAAGCGCGCGAAGATTGCGGCACTGATGGTGGGAACCGGCACAGCGCGATCGAGCGCCTCGTGCACCGTCCACCGCCCCTCCCCGGAATCCTCAACGTATCCAGCAATGTCCTTGAACTCGGGATCCTCTTCGAGCGCCTTGACCAGCAGTTCGAGCAGCCATGATCGCACCACGGTTCCGCGCTGCCAGGCCTTGAAGGAGCCGGTGACGTCGGTAACAAGGTCTTTTCTGCTGTCGAGCAGCTCGTAGCCCTCAGCCCAGGCCTGCATGAGCGCATACTCGATACCATTGTGAACCATCTTCACATAATGCCCGGCGCCGACCGGACCTGCGTGGACGAATCCTTCGTCGCGCGGCCCCTCCGGCCTCAGCGCGTCAAAGACGGGCATTGCCCGCTTAACGTCAGCGGCGTCTCCGCCAGCCATCAGCCCGTAGCCATTCTTGAGACCCCAGATGCCCCCGGAAACACCCACGTCGATGAACTTGAGTTTCTTCGTCTCGAGAAACTCTGCATGAACAGCGTCGTCGGTGAAGCGGGAGTTGCCCCCGTCGATCACCATGTCACCGGGTTCGAGAACGTTGGCGACATCCCGAATCACTTGGTCGGTGATCGCGCCGGACGGAACCATGATCCAGACGATTCGTGGCGCCGGAAGCGCGGCCACCAAGTCGGCGAGGGACGCCACATCAGTGACCTCGGGATTTGGATCGTACCCCGTCACTTGGATGCCAGCTGCGCGCAAGCGCGCGCGCATATTGTTGCCCATCTTGCCGAGACCGACAAGTCCGATATGTGTTGTTGGCTTGT
>JANOED010000200.1:0-2567 GCA_031413035.1 Leifsonia sp.
GCCGACGGCATGTGGATCTCCACTTTCCACTCCGCGTGCGTGCGCATTCTTCGCCGCCAGGCCGAGGCCTTCGGCATGAAGCAGAGCTTCACGATTTACGACACTCAAGACTCGCGCGCACTGATGAAGCGCATCATCAAAGACCTCGATGCAGACACCCTCGGCTTCACTGCCGGAGGCGCGCTGAACCGAATCTCGAAGCTCAAGAACGAGTTGACCGACGTGGAGGCGTTCGCCCGTACCGCTAATGTCTCCGACCCGAAAGAGGCGGTCTTGCTCGAGATCTTCAGGCACTACTCGTCGAGCCTCAAGCGGGCCAACGCGCTCGATTTCGACGACATCATCTCTGAGACGGTCTACCTGTTCAGAGCGTTTCCGGATGTCGCTGCCCTCTACCAGCGCCGCTTTCGCCACGTTCTCGTCGACGAGTATCAAGACACCAACCACGCGCAGTACGCGCTGATCCGCGAGCTCGTGAAGCCGGTGTCTTCGTCGGTCGCTGAGGCCCTCGAAGCGAAGGAGGGGTACCGGGGGTCCCTTCGAGAGCCTCAGGGAACGATTCCCGCCGCCAGCCTTACCGTCGTCGGCGACAGCGACCAATCGATCTACGCGTTCCGTGGCGCAGACATCCGCAACATAGTGGAGTTTGAGCGCGACTACCCGAACTCGAAGGTCATCTTGCTCGAGCAGAACTACCGCTCGACCCAGAACATCCTCGACGCGGCCAACGCGGTCATCTCGAACAACTTCGACCGCAAGGCGAAGAACCTGTTCACGGTCGTGGGCGAGGGCGAGAAGATTGTCGGCTACACGGGATACTCCGGCCACGACGAGGCGCAGTTCGTCGCCGACGAGATCGAGGTGCTGCGCGAGGGCGGCCACGGTCTCAACGACATCGCCGTGTTCGTGCGCACCAACTCGCAGACCCGACCCTTGGAAGAGATCTTCATCCGCTCGGCGCTGCCCTATCGCATCCCGGGCGGCACCAAGTTTTATGAGCGGGCCGAGATCAAGGATGCGATGGCCTATCTAGTTCAGGTCGCCAACCCCGACGATGACCTGGCCCTGCGCCGCATCATGAACGTGCCCAAGCGCGGCATCGGCCCGGCTACCGAGGCGGCGCTTCAGGCGTATGCCGACCGCGTGGGCGTGCCTTTGCGAGAAGCGTTGATGGATGCCGGACAGCTCGGCCTCGGACCCAAGGTCACCACGGCCATCGTCGACCTCGGCACGATCCTCGACGAGGTGACAGCCACTGCCGGGACCGCCGCCCCCGCCGACATCCTCACGGAGCTTCTCAACCGCACCGGCCTGCACCGCGCGCTCAAGGCGAGCGGCGACCCGCAAGACGAGGCGCGAGCCGAGAACCTCGAAGAGTTGGTCTCGCAGGCCAAGGAGTTCCGCACGACGCAGCCCGACGGAACCCTCGTCGACTTCCTCACCGGGGTGGCACTGTTCGCGGCGGCCGACGAGATTGACGACTCGGGCGGGTCGATCTCGATCATGACGCTGCACACCGCGAAGGGCCTCGAGTACGACGCCGTGTTCCTCACCGGGGTCGAAGAAGACCTCCTCCCGCACCGCATGTCCAGCAACGAACCCGGCGGCCTCGCCGAGGAGCGCAGGCTCTTCTACGTCGGCATCACCCGCGCCCGCAAGCGCCTGTACCTCTCTCTCGCCGCATCGCGCGCGAGCTTCGGCGACGTCAACATCGCCATGCCGAGCCGCTACCTACAGGAGATCCCGGCCGACCTCATCGAGTGGAGACAGTCGCCGGGCTTTGGTAACAACCGAGGGCCGGGACGGCCCTCGGCGCTGGGGTCGCGGCGAAGCCCAGAAATGGGCTTCGCTCCCAGCTCCACCGCGCAGCCACGGGTCAAGACCGAGTGGACCAGCGCGGTCACCGGAGCCGTGCGCGACAACGGTGACCTGACGCTGGCGGTCGGCGATCGCATCCGTCACACCGACTTCGGCGACGGGAAAGTTACCGCGGTGACCGGTGAGGGCACCAAGAAGGTTGCCGAGGTGCAGTTCGATGTCGCGGGCCGCAAGCGGCTGCTGATCAAGATTGCGCCGATCGAGAAGCTGGCCCCGTGAGGGCGCCCCGCCAGGAGGATGGGGAGGAAGAGCGCCAGCACGTTCTCGTTCCGAAGGTTCGCAACCCCGAGGCACTACTTGCCGGAACCCTGCGCCTGATCCGCGAGGAGCTCCAGCTGCCCGAGTCGTTTCCCGCGGAGGTCGAGCGCGAGGCGCGGGAGGCGGTCGAGTCGGCGGTGTTGCCCGACCTCGATTTCACGGGCATCCCGTTCATCACTATCGACCCACCCGGGGCGACCGACCTCGATCAGGCACTGCACCTCGAGCGACTCGGCGGGGGCTATGTGGTGCACTACGCGATCGCAGACGTTCCCGCCTTTGTCGAGGGAGGCGGCGCTGTAGACACCGAAGCGCGAGAGCGCGGGCAGACCCTCTATGCGCCCGACGGACGCATCCCGCTGCACCCGACCATCATCAGCGAGGCGGCAGCGTCTCTGCTCGCTGGCTCCCAGCGCTCCGCCTACGTTTGG
>JANOED010000201.1:0-5084 GCA_031413035.1 Leifsonia sp.
ACCGTCATCGGAGCCGCCCCCGTCACCGCCGGCGACCCCTACCTTTCCGGAACCGCAGTCGTGGGATCCACCCTCACCACCAACACCGGAACCTTCACCGGCCAAAACACCACCTACACCCCCACCGGAACCAACTCCACCCGCACCTACAACGGCTACAACGTCATGTCGATCCAAACCGCCCTCACCCGAGCCGGCATCCCCACCACCGTCGACGGACTCTACGGACCCCAAACCACCGCCAACGTGCGCACCTACCAACAACGCAACAGCCTCACCGTCGACGGAATCGTCGGACCCCAAACCTGGGGACGCCTGAGCACCCTTCTCACCAACACCCCCACCATCACCTACACCTGGTACACCTGCACCACCCCCATCACCACCGTCACCACCACGCTGCCCACCAGCTGCACCCCCATCACCGACGCCACCACACCCACCTACACCATCACCCCCGCCAACTCCGGAACCCACATCACCGTGCGCATCAGCAACGGTACGACCGAGAAGTGGACGCCCACGGTCGGGCCCGTCACGTAGGTCAGTCGCTCAGGAACACCGGCTAGATTTCAGTTCATGGGTCGGGTGACAGCTGCGTGGCGTTCACACCTCCTCGTGACCTTCTCCGGGGAGACGTCAGGGCGTCCCGCTTGGGTCGACCGGATCGCCGAGGGGCAGGATGCGGGCTACTTCGCACCCGGATCAGCCCCCTGGGTGGTGCATGGCGGCCTCGCGACCCTGGTGGCGGGCATCCGTGCTCTGCTCATGCAGACCCTGCACCCCGGTGCGATGGCGGGCGTGCATGACTGGTCTCGGTACAAGCAGGATCCGCTGGGCCGGCTCGCGGGCACGATTCAATGGCTGATTACGGTGACTTTCGCTGATACGGCCACCGCCCGGGCCGAATCGCAGCGAGTGGGCAAGTACCACGACCGCGTTAAGGGCACCTACTTCGATGTGCACGGCAACGAGGTCGCCTATGCCGCGGGTGACCCCGAGCTGCTCTCGTGGGTACACATCGTCTTCACCGACGCCTTCTTGGGGTGCCACGAACTCTGGGGCGAACCGATCCCGGGCGGGGCTGATGCGTACGTTCGCGACTGGGCGATCGCTGGCGAACTCGTCGGGGTCGCGAATCCGCCGCGCTCACGCGCCGAGCTCGCGGCGCAACTCGAAGCCTTCAGGCCGGTGCTCAAAAGCGATGACCGCGTCGCCGAGGCGGTGCGGTTCATCCGCAATCCCCCGCTGCGACGTTCCATGCTGCCGGCCTACCGGGTCTTGTTCGCGGGAGCCGTCGCATCCCTGCCCGTTGAGCATCGACGGATGCTCGGCCTACGCCGCTCGCCGCTTCCGGTGATCTGGGCCACCGGCGTCGTGCTGAGCGCTGTCAAGGCTCTGCTCGGAGCCTCGAGCACTTCAGAGGATGCCGCGAGGGGCCGCAACGCTCGACTCGCCAGCGTAGAGTCGGGGTACGAGCATCCCGCTCGTTCAGGAGGAGCTGATCATGGCCGATAAGTCACCGAAAAACACCAAGACGAAGACTGCCGCTAGCAAGTCCCTCAAAGAGAAGCGTCAAGACAAGAAAGACAAAGAAGCTTCTCGCCGCAAAGACAGCTAGCGCAGTCTGTCGAGCTACTTCTTCGCCGCTGCTTTCGCCGCGCGCTTGAATTCGCGCACCTTGGTCAGCGACTCGGCATCCACGATGTCGGCAACCGATCGCCACGAACCCTCGATGCCGTAGTCGCCAGCAGCAGCGCGCCATCCATCGGCAGCCAGCCCGTACTGTTTGCCCAGTAGGGCCACGAAGATCTTGGCCTTCTGCTCGCCGAAGCCGGGCAGCGCCTTGAGTCTCGCGAGCACCTCCGCGCCGTCGGGGTTGCCCCGCGTCCAGATTGCGGATGCCTCGCCGCCCCAATCACTCGCGACGGCCTCGCACAACGCCTGAACCCGCCCCGCCATCGAACCCGGAAAGCGATGGATCGAGGGCGAGATACGAAACACGTCAACGAGTGCGTCGGCGTCGTAGCTCGCGATCTCGGCGGCATCCAATCGTCCCCCAAGCCGATCGCGAAGCTTGGCGGGCCCGGCGAACGCGGTCTCCATGGGCACCTGCTGGTCGAGCAACATGCCGATCAGCAGTGCCAGCGGGTCGTCGGAGAGCAGAGCGTCGGCGGCGGCATCGCCGGTGATGTGCAGTGTCGGTGTCATGACTGAAATCGTTGCGCTCCCGCGGCCGGAAGGCAAGCGCAGCCGCCTTCCCTCCGCCGTGACCGAACCCCTCAGTAGGCTCAACCCGTGGCCATCGAGCTCAGCATCACTCAGGCGCGTCGCATCGCGGTTCGCGCTCAACTGCTCGATGCGCCACCGCCGACCGACCTCCTTGAGGTCGTGCGCAGGCTGACCTTCGTGCAAATCGAGCCGACTGCCGCGGTCGCCCCGACGGCCGATTTGGTGCTCTTCAGCCGCCTCGGCAACTCCTACCGGCCTGACGATCTTCAGGCAGCGGTCGAATTGCATCAGGAGCTGTTCGAGTTCGACCTCATGGTGCGACCGATGGAGGATCTGGCTCTGTTCAAAGCGGGCATGGAGCGTCAGCCCGACCGGGAGTCCACTAGTCGGTGGCTCGACGATAACGAGGAGTTCCACGGCGATGTGCTGGAGAAACTGGAGCTCGACGGGCCGCTCGCGGCACGCGATATCCCCGACACCAGCATCGTTTCGTGGCCCTCCTCGGGCTGGAACAACAATCGCAACGTCATGATGATGCTCGAAATCCTGGCGCGAATGGGCGAGGTTGCCGTCGCCGCCCGCCGCGGCCGCGACCGGCTGTGGGACCTAGCCGAACGGGTGTACCACGCCGACATTCCGACGGTGCCGTTCGAGGAGGCCGAGCGCATTCGGTCCGAGCGGCGGCTGCGGTCGCAGGGAGTCGTGCGCAACACCACTCCCGACTTGCCTATCGAGACTCCTCGCGTGGGGTCCGCCGGGGTCGAGGCCACAATCGCTGGCCAGCGTGGCGTCTGGCGCGTACACCCCGAGGCCCTCGACGAACTCGACGACCTCGACAGAGATTTCGAGGGGCGAACCGTGCTGCTCTCCCCCTTCGACGGGCTGCTTCGCGACCGAAAACGGATGGCCGACCTCTTCGAGTTCGACTACGCGCTCGAGATGTACAAGCCTGCTGCCAAGCGCCGCTGGGGCTACTACGCGCTGCCGATCCTGCACGGCGATCGTCTGGTCGGCAAAGTGGATGCCACCGCCGACCGTGAGCGCGGCGCGCTAGTAGTCCACGCCATCCACGAAGACGCCGGGTTCGACGACGACACGCGGAGCGGAGTTCACACCGAACTCGAGCGCCTCGCCACGTGGCTCGGAATGGCGCTCCAAGGCCCCATGATTGATCAGTGACGCGACGCGGACTTTTGCTCTTCGCAGCCCTCGGGCTGATCTGGGGCATCCCCTACCTGTTCATCAAGATCGCCGTTGTCGAGCTGAGCCCCGAGATGCTCGTCGTGCTGCGCACGGGTCTCGCGGCGGTCATCCTGCTCCCGATCGCGGCACGGCGTGGTGCGATCCTCCCGGTCCTGCGCCGCTGGAAGCCGCTCCTCGCGTTCGCGGTCGTAGAGATCGTGTTGCCGTGGTACTTCCTGAACGCCGCCGAGGTGCGGCTGCCGAGCTCGACGGCCGGGCTGCTGCTCTCCGCAACGCCGCTCGCCGCCGTCGCAATCGCGTTCATGCTCGGTAGCCGCGATCGCCTCACCCGGGTGAACGTCATCGGTATTGTGATCGGGATGCTCGGGGTCGCCGCCATCGTCGGCCTCGACCTCGCCGGGTCTGACCTCGGCAGCGTGGCCATGCTGCTTATCGTTGTGATCGGCTACGCGCTCGGCCCGGCGATCCTGGCCAAGTGGATGTCTGACCTGCCGGGCGTCGGCGTGATCGCGGTTGCCCTGACGATCGCGCTCTTTATCACGCTGCCGGTGGTCGCGATCACCGGGGGGTGGCCGACGGCCGTGCCGTCGTTGCCGGTGATCGGCTCCGTCGTCGTGCTTGCGGTTGTGTGCAGCGCGCTCGCGTTCATGCTGATGTTCGCGCTCATCGCCGAAATAGGCCCGATCAGGATGACCGCGATCACCTACGTCAATCCGGCCGTCGCAGTGTTGGCGGGTGCCCTGATACTCAGCGAGCCGATCACGGTGTGGACCGTGATCGGCTTCGCTTTGATCCTCGTCGGCTCAGCGCTGGTGACGCGCCCCGACAAACGGGCGGTGGTCGAGCCTGTCGAGACCCGCGCCAACCCCGCGCCTACGCCGTCGCAGCCTCCCGCTTCGGCAGCACCCACCCCGCCCTAGGAAAGTGGCAGGTGTACCCGTTCGGGTAGCGCAGCAGGTAATCCTGGTGCTCCGGCTCGGCCTCCCAGAACGGGGCCGCCGGCTCGATCGCCGTCACTGCCTTGCCCGGCCAGAGGCCGGAGGCATCCACGTCGGCGATGGTGTCGCGGGCGACGGTCTCCTGCTCGGGGCTGAGCGGGAAGATCGCCGACCGGTAGCTTGAGCCAATGTCGTTGCCCTGGCGGTCGCGTGTAGACGGGTCGTGGATCTGGAAGAAGAACGCGAGAATATCGCGGTACGTCGTCTTCGTGGGGTCGAACACGATCTCAACCGCCTCGGCGTGGCCGGGGTGTTTGCGGTAGGTCGCGTGGTCGTTCTGCCCGCCGGTGTAGCCGACGCGCGTGTTGAGCACGCCCGGCTGGCGACGGATCAGGTCTTCCATGCCCCAGAAGCACCCGCCCGCGAGCACCGCGGTCTCGGTGCCCGGGCGCTGGGTGACTGCTCCGGTGTCGATCATGAGTTCTCCTTGCTGGTGGTCGTGAACAGGTGAAGGTAGGCGCCGTAGCCTTCAGCCTCGAGGCGGTCGACAGGCACGAAGCGCATGGATGCGGAGTTCATGCAGTAGCGCATTCCTCCCTTGTCGCGCGGTCCGTCGTCGAAGAGGTGGCCCAGGTGGCTGTCGGCGCTGGCCGACCGCACCTCGGTGCGCGTCATCCACAGTGACTTGTCGGTGACTGTCGTGACAACCGC
>JANOED010000202.1:0-7517 GCA_031413035.1 Leifsonia sp.
GTGGTCAGTCGAGCGCCTGCTGAGGGACGCGAAGCTATACGACATCGGCGCCGGCACGAACGAGATCCGCCGGTACCTGATTGGGCGTGAGCTGATCGGTCTCTAGGCAGCGCTCGGCGCGGGGTGCTTGGCGCGGGGTGAGGGACTAGTGCCCGGTGTGGTCTGAGTCGACACCCACATCCGGGCCGCGGTCGAGCGTGGCCAGTTCCGCTAGGTCGCCCTCGGTGAGAGCAAAGTCGAAGACGGCGAGGTTCTCGGCCAGCCGCGCAGGGGTACCGGTTTTCGGAATCGCTACGAGACCAAGCTCCACGTGCCAGCGCAGCACGATCTGGCTAGGGGTGCGAGCGTGACGCTCAGCGATCGCGGCAATCACTGGCGAGCTGAGTACCTGACCTCCCGTGCCACCCAGCGGTGACCACGACTCAGTCACGATGCCGTGGGCGGCGTTGTAAGCACGCTGATCGGCTCTGGTGATCTCGGGATCCAGCTGGATCTGGTTCACGGAGGGCACCGTTGAAGTCTCCGCTGCGAGCGCGTCGAGGTGAGCTGGTTTGAAGTTCGAGACACCGATCGACCGGGTCAGTCCGTCAGACTTCAGGCGCTCAAGGGTGCGCCAGGTGGAGACGAACTCGCCTCTGGCGGGCAACGGCCAGTGAATCAGCACCAGATCGACATAGTCCAGGCCGAGACGGCCGAGGCATGCAGTCAGGCCCGCAACCGCGCGATCCCCGCCCTGCCACTCGCCGTCGAGTTTCGTCGTGATGAAGAGCTCACCCCGGTCGGTCTTGACGCGCCTGATGCCCTCCCCCACCGCCTCCTCGTTCTCGTACCGGGCGGCAGTGTCAAGGTGCCGGTAGCCGAGCTCGATGGCCGAGGCGATCACGCTGGCACCCGCCTCGCCCCGGAGACCGTAGGTACCGAGACCGATTTGGGGAATGCTCGTGCCGTCATTCAGTGCGATAACAGGAACCGTCATGCACCTACACTACGAGGCTCGCCATGCCCCGATCGGGGTTGCCGAAGCGGTGAGCCGTAATAGACACGCTCTGCTCGCGGAGGAAGGTGAGCAGCTCGACCCGACCCGCGGTGGTGACAGGAGACGAGTAGATTGCCACGTCCGGGTTGCCGCCGACGGCCTCGGCGAGGGCGAGCGGGTCGCCGCCGATGAGGCGCACGCGACCGGTGAGCTGGGGCGCGCGGGCGAGCCACGCGGCATCCGACTCGATGGTGACTTCACGCACAACGGCCGACGGAACCGGATCGGTAAATGACTCGACCAAGGCAATCGGCAGCGGAACAGGTGAACTGATGGTCAGCGGCGCGGCGGCCAGTGAACCCGCCGCGATTAGGCGGATCAGGTGACCGAGCGACTCACCCTCAGAAAGGCGGATCGTCACGGGCACGGGCAAGTAGCGCAG
This sequence comes from Leifsonia sp., assembly GCA_031413035.1. Classification (GTDB taxonomy): domain Bacteria; phylum Actinomycetota; class Actinomycetes; order Actinomycetales; family Microbacteriaceae; genus Rhodoglobus. The sequence continues at coordinate 1,419 of JANOED010000202.1, forward strand.
AACGTTTCGCTCAACCTCAAGGTTCGAGATGTCACGGTGCACACCGAACTCCTCGACCCAGGCCGCCTCGTCGCTCAACGCCGCCCGCCGCACCCGATCAAACTCGGCGAATTCGATGCCCGACTGACCACGCTTGATCACGGATGCCACCCGTCGTGACAGCCCGTCAAGCGCGATGTTCTCGACCGCGGGCCGCTCCACCGCACGCCACGACCCGAGCGTGGCGACGTAGTTCGGGCCGCCCGCCTTCGTGCCGGTGCCGACAGTCGACCGCTTCCACCCGCCGAACGGCTGGCGCTGAACGATCGCGCCGGTGATGCCCCGGTTGACATAGAGGTTGCCCGCCTCGACGGAATCGAGCCAATGGCTCACCTCGCCTGGCTCGAGCGAGTGGATGCCCGCCGTCAACCCATAGGCCACCGCATTCTGTAGCTCGATCGCGTCGTCGAGCGTAACCGCTGTCATCACGCCGAGCACCGGACCGAAGTACTCCGTGAGATGAAACTCGCTGCCTGGGGCAATTCCGGTGCGCACCCCGGGCGACCACAGCCGGCCCGACTCGTCGAGCGCTCGTGGCGTGACCAGCCAGGTCTCGCCCTCGTCCAGCGTCGTGAGGGCTCGAAGTAGCTTGCCGCTCGCGGGCTCGACGAGCGGACCCATCTGAGTGGTCGCCTCGTGCGGGTAACCGACTCGCAGAGTGCGCACCGCGTCTTCTAGTTGGCGGGTGAACCGTTCGCTGCGGCCGACCGAACCGACGAGAATCACCAACGACGCGGCCGAGCACTTCTGGCCGGCGTGGCCGAAGGCGCTGCGCACGACGTCGGCGACGGCGAGGTCGAGGTCAGCGCTCGGTGTGACAATGATCGCGTTCTTGCCGCTCGTCTCGGCGGTCAACGGCAGGTCGGCTCGCCACGACCTGAAGAGTTGCGCGGTGTCCCACCCGCCGGTGAGAATCACCCTGTCAACGCTTGGGTGCGACATGAGGCGCCGACCGAGGTCGCTTTCGTCAAGGTCGACGAGCGTGAGCACATCGCGCGGCACCCCCGCCTCCCACAGCGCCTCAGCCAGAACTGCGCCACATCGTCGCGCCTGCGGAGCCGGCTTCAGGATCACCGCACTGCCAGCGGCGAGCGCAGCCAGAACAGAGCCGGCGGGGATCGCAACCGGGAAGTTCCATGGCGGAGCCACCACGGTCAGTCGCGGGGATTCGTACACCGCACCGTCGACCTGATCGAGGTCGAGGGCGCGGTCGGCGTAGTAGTGGGCGAAGTCGACCGCCTCGCTGACCTCGACGTCACCCTCTGCGATGGTCTTGCCGGTCTCGCTCGCCATCACCTCGATGAGGCGCCCACGGAACGCCGCCAGCACGTCACCCGCGTCATGCAGAACTCGCGCGCGGTCGGCAAGCGGTCGATTGCCCCAGCCGGAAGCGGCCGCGCCGACTACCAGCTGCTCAAGCACTTCACCATCGGTAACCAGTGCCGTCGCGATCGTGCCCATTCCTAGGCGTGAGTCCCGGCTGCGCTTCAGCACCCGCTCGGCCCAGTCGCGGTTCGCCGCGAGCGACGGGTCGGTGTCGGCCTCGTTCGAGAATCCCTTGGCAAGCCGATCAGACCTGAGCTCCAGGGTGCGGGCCCGATCCTGCGTGCGGTTGGGCACCGGCGGTGGCGCGCTATCCAGCGCCGCGAGTGACGCCCTGAACCGACCCTCCTCCCGTGCGAACACCTCCGGATTCGACTCCAGCTCGAAGACCCCGCTCATAAAGTTCTCGGTCGAAGCGTTCTCCTCGAGCCGTCGCACGAGGTAGCTGATCGCCGAGTCGAACTCGTCGGGGTGCACGACGGGCGTGTACAGCAGAAGTCCGCCAACATCGCGCCGCACCGCATCCGCCTGCGCGGTCGCCATGCCGAGGAGCATCTCAAACTCAACTCGCGACTCGACGCGGCGCACCTTCGCCAGCTGCCACGCCCAGGCTGCGTCGAACAGGTTGTGGCCAGCGATGCCGAGACGCACGGCATCCGTTCGCTCGGGGGTCATCGCCCACTCGAGCACCCGCTTGTAGTTGGTGTCGGTCTCCTGCTTGGTCGCGAACGTGGCCAGCGGCCAGTGGTGAATGGTGGCATCCACGTGCTCCATCGCGAGGTTCGCGCCCTTGACGACGCGAACCTTGATGCCTGCTCCACCGGACGCTCGACGCTGGGTAGCCCACGCGGTCAGGTTCTGTAGCGCGCCGAGCGCGTCGGGGAGGTACGCCTGAAGCACGATTCCCGCCTCGAGGTTTTTCAACCGTGGCTGCTCCAGCAGGCGGGTGAACACCGCAACCGTGAGGTCGAGGTCGCGGTACTCCTCCATGTCGAGGTTGATGAACTTGGCAGACGGGCTTGCCGCGGCCAACTCGTACAGCGGCGTCAGCCGGCCCACGACCGCGGTCACCATGTCATCGAACGCCCACATCGACAACTGCGCGGCGACAGACGAGACCTTGATCGACACATAGTCGACGTCGTCGCGTTCCAGCAGCCCGCGCGTTCCGTCGAGTCGACGGTTTGCCTCGTCGTCGCCGAGCACGGCCTCACCGAGCAGGTTGAGATTGAGCCGGATGCCTCCGCCCCGAAGCCGCGCTAGCGCCGCCCCGAGTCGCTTCGGGCTGGCGTCGATCACCAAATGCCCCACCATGCTTCGGAACACCCACCGCGCGATCGGCACGATCGGCCAGGGAATGAGCGGCGCGAAGCCGCCGCCGAGGAGAATCGCGAAACGCAGGTACCACGGCAGGAATGCCGGAATCGTGCGACTCAGCCGGTCGAGGTTGCGGCCGGCAACCCGCAGGTCTTCGGGGCGAACAACTCGGTCGACGAACCCGAGGGTGAAGTCGAGGCCGCGTGGGTCTTTGAGTAGGCCAGCAAGGCGGGCGGCGCTGGCATCCACGGGCACGTCGGCGCTCTCGGTGAGCCAGCGGCGCACCGTTTCGACGCTGACGTCGGCGAGATCGGGCGCGGGCGACATGCAATGAGCATATGCGCGGCACCCGCCCAGCACACCGCCCTACGATTGCCGCATGGCGAATTTGGCTGACCGTCGCGACGTTGTCATCGTGGGTGGCGGGCACAACGGTCTCGCGGCAGCGGCCTACCTTGCGCTCGCCGGCAAGCGAGTGACAGTACTTGAGCGGCTCGATGCGGTCGGCGGCGCCGCCGTCTCGGCCGACGCGTTCGAGGGCGTGGACGCCAGGCTGTCGCGCTACTCCTACTTGGTGTCGTTGCTGCCGGAACGCGTCATCCGGGATCTCGGACTCGACATCACCCTGCGCCGCCGCCGGTTCTCGAGCTACACGCCTGAACCGGGAACCGACCGCGGCATGCTGATCGATAATGTGGATGCCGCGGCCACGGCCACCGCGCTCGGCCCCGACTCCGACGCCTGGCAGTCGTTCTACTCGGGCACCTCGCAGCTTGCCCGGGCGCTCTTCCCCACCGTCACGGAACCCCTCCTCACCCGCACCGAGGCACGCGCCGCCGTGGGCGACGACCGGCTGTGGCGCGATCTCATCGAGCGGCCGATCGGCGAGACGGTTGCCGAGACGTTCGCGAGCGACCTTGTGCGGGGAGTCGTTCTCACCGACGCCCTGATCGGCACGTTTGCGCCCAACATCGACCCGAGTCTCGCGGCGAACCGCTGCTTCCTCTACCACGTGATCGGTGGCGGAACCGGCGATTGGGATGTTCCCGTCGGCGGCATGGGGGCCGTCACCGGTGAGCTCGCCCGTGCGGCGCGGCTTGCCGGGGCCGAGCTTCTGACGGGTGCCGAGGTGACGGCGATCACGCCGGACGGGGAGGTCACCTACCGTCGGGGTGACGACGAGGTGACACTCGGTGCGACGTGGGTGCTCGCGAACGTTGCGCCGTATGTGTTGGAGAAGTTGGTCTCGACAAGCTCGACCAGCCTTAGGCCGGAGGGCGCACAGGTCAAGGTCAACCTCCTGCTGTCACGACTCCCCCGCCTGCGCGACACCTCCGTCGATCCGACGGCGGCATTCGGCGGCACCTTCCACATCAACGAAACCTGGAACCAGCTCGACGCGGCGTACGAGGTGGCGGCGAAGGGTGGCATCCCGAACCCGCTGCCGTGCGAGATCTACTGTCACTCGCTGACCGACCCGAGCATTCTCTCCCCCGAGCTTCAGGCCAGCGGGGCGCAGACGCTCACCGTCTTCGGACTGCACGCCCCCGACCGACTGGTCACCGAAGCCAGCAATGACTCGCGTCGAGACGAGCTTCAGGTCGCCGTGCTCGCCTCGCTCAACAGCGTGCTGGCCGAGCCCGTTGAAGACCTACTGCTGATTGATGCCACCGGCCGCCCCACAATCGAGACGAAGACGACCCTCGACCTCGAGCACGCCCTCGCAATGCCCGGCGGCAACATCTTCCACGGCCCGCTCGCCTGGCCGTTCGCCGAGGATTCCGACGCTCTGGTGACTCCGGCCCAGCGGTGGGGCGTCGCCACCCGCCACCCGCGCATCCTGCTCTGCGGATCAGGTGCCCAGCGCGGCGGAGCGGTCAGCGCGATCGGCGGACACAACGCCGCGATGACGGTGCTCGAGTCGAGCTAGTCCCAAGTGCTCGGAGCCGGTTCGCGGGTGGTGGGGAGGGCGACTTGGGCGGCCCAGGAGCTGACCCAGGCGGGAGGCTGGTGGCCGGCGGCATCCACCCCCAGGAGCTCGGCGAGCTCGGCGACGCTCACGGTTCCCCCGGTCGACTTGAGAAAGCGGGCACGAGTCATGGCCGACGCGAAGATCTCACCGTCAACGACGAAGCGCTGCTCAAGGTAGACGGCCTTCTCGTCGTACCCGGCCAGGCGGGTCTCGAGTGTGTACTTCTTCCACAGGTCAAGTGACTTGCGAAAGCTCATCGTCTCGTTGGCCATCACCGGGTACCAGCCTTTGGCGCGCAGTTTTGCCCACGCGCCGGCCCGAATCATGAGATCGACACGGCCCAGATCCATGATCGAGAAGAAGACCCCGTTGTTCATGTGCCCGAGCACATCGATGTCGGTCAGAACGACGCGAAAGTTCATGCGACCCACATCGGTCATCGCCAGCTTCGAGCTGTAGCGGCTTCGGATCATGCGGATCACGGTGCGGAAGATCAGATTCACCGCGTCAGGCTAGCGCAGCGCCTGCCGCTGATTCGATGCGGTTGGAGGAACTCTCTAAGTGGGGGCTCGGAGCTAGATCGCGCGGTGATCCTGCACGGTCGCGCGCGGACCGCGGCGAGAAACCTCTACCCCGCTCGCCTCGATGAGGCGCACGATCCGCTGACGCTGGCCCGCCCAGGGGGTGAGGAGCTCGAGCATCCCGGCATCGTCGACTGTCTCGCCGGTGAGTGCGTACCCGACCAGCCGCGCGAGGTGATAGTCGCCCACGCTCACAGCATCCGGGTCTCCGTGGGCGCGCTGCGCCGTCTCTGCCGCCGTCCACACTCCCACTCCGGGCACGCTGCGCAGCGCCCGCTCGACCGCCGGGCCGCCCCGCCCCAGAAGAATCGTTCGCTCGAGGGATGCCGCGACACCCGCACACCGCATGACCGCCGCCGAGCGTTCCGGCCCCACCCCCGCCTGATGCCACTCCCACGACGGAACTCTTCGCCACACCGCAGCTACAGGGAACACCCGCATCCCCGCAGGCGCGGGCCCCGGCGCCGCCTCACCGTGCCGGGCGAGCATCCAGCGCCACGCCCGACGCGCCTCGACCCCCGTCACCTTCTGCTCGAGCACAGCGGGAACTATCGCCTCGAACACTCTCCCTGTGCGTGTGAGGCGCAGGCCCGGGTTGCGGTGGAGCGAGCGCGAGAGCAGCGGGTGGGCTCTGACATCGAGCTCAGACCAGTCGTCACCATGCCCGAGCAGGTCGGGAACACTCTCGATCGCCCACGCCTCGCCGTCGCCCCACGCGGTCGCGCGAATGCCCTCCGGGGTAGGGGCGAGGTGCAGTGTTGCAACGCCAGTCGGTGTCGCCAGCGTGAGCCAGGTGCCGGTGGCATCCGTGCGGAAGGTCGGATCTTCTCGACCCCGACGCAGCGGACGAAGCGTGGCAGACAGACT